>NZ_JBWKEQ010000014.1:71682-110741 GCF_056435365.1 Kitasatospora sp. NPDC043949
TTCTTTTTGGGGGAGATCCGTTTCGGAGAAGGGAGGAAAGAGACTAGACCCCCCCCCCCCCCCCACCCCCCCCGCCCCCCCCCCCCCCCCCCCCCCCCCCCCCCGCCCCCTGGACGGGGCCTCGCCGCCGCCCGGCAGGCCTTACGGGTGCAGCCCGGCCTGCACGACCTGCGGGCCGGCCCCGCCCCCGTGGCGTTGCACTACCCCGCCGGCGACCTGCTGGTCGTCTCCGGGCTGCCCGGCAGCGGCAAGAGCACCCTGATGCGCCGCTGCGTGCGCGCCCCGCTGGTCGACTCCCAACTGGTCCGCGAGGAGTACGCGGCCAGGCTGCCCGGCCGCCTCCCGTACGCCCTCTACCGCCCGCTGGCGCGGATCGCGCACTACCGGCGGCTGCGGCGCGCGGTGCTGGCCGGCGGGCCGCTCGCCGTCCACGACTGCGGCTCGCTGTCCTGGGTGCGGTTCTGGCTGACCCGCACCGCCGCCCGGCAGGGCCGCCGGGTGCACCTGCTGCTGTTGGACGCCGAACCGGCCGAGGCGCGGGAGGGCCAGCAGAGCCGGGGGCAGGGCGTCTCCCGCTACGCCTTCCTCCGGCACCGGGCCGCCGTCGACAGGCTGCGGCGCCGGCTCACCGGGGCCGGGCGGCCGCCGGAGGGCTGTGCGTCGGCCGTGGTACTCGACCGGGCCGCCGCGCGCGCCCTGCGGGAGATCGTCTTCGCCGCGTCGTAGTCTCGGCGGGTCCGCGCCGAGCCGGGCGGGCCCGGGGCGCGGCCGACACTCCGTCAACTCCCTTGTCAGGAGCGCAGATGCGCCGTACTGCCCGGGTGCGCTCGCGTGCCCCCCGTCTGTTCCCCTGGGCCGCCGCGCTGGTCGCGGCCACCGGTCTCAGCCAGCTCGCCGCCCCGGCCCCGCACTCCGCCGCCGTGACCGCCGCGGCCGCCGTGACCGCGGCCTGTGCGGGCTCCGACTCCGACGCCGCCGCCCGCAAGCCGGCCGGCGGCCAGGCGGGGCAGGACCCGAACGCCGTCACCGCCGCCGAGGCCCGGGCGATGCAGGCGGACCTCGACGACCGGCTCGCCCAGCTCTCCTCCGCCCACGCCCGGATCGGCGCCCCGACGACGGTGCCGGTCTTCGTCCACGTGATCCACGCCGGTGACGCCGGCCGGCTCGACGGGGGCGTCGTCGCCGCCCAGATCGACCACCTCAACGCGACCTACGGCGGCCAGGGCGACGGCAACACCCCCAGCCAGTTCCACTTCGAGCTGGCCGGCACCGACTACACCGACAACGCCTCCTGGTACGACGGCATCACTCCCGGCTCCGGGGCCGAGGCGGCGATGAAGAGCGCGCTGCGCAAGGGCGACGCGGGCACCCTCAACCTCTACACCGCCAAGCTCGGCCAGTCCCTGCTCGGCTGGTCGACCTTCCCGGGCGCCTTCCGCTCGAACCCCGCCGACGACGGCGTGGTCGTCCTCGACGCCTCCCTGCCCGGCGGCGCCGCCGCCCACTACAACGAGGGCAGCAGCGCCACCCACGAGATCGGCCACTGGCTCGGCCTGTTCCACACCTTCCAGGGCGGCTGCCTGCCCCCGGGCGACTACGTGGACGACACCCCGCCCGAGCGCACCCCCGCCTACGGCTGCCCCGAGGGCCGCCACACCTGCACCGGGCCCGGCCTGGACCCGATCCACAACTTCATGGACTACAGCTACGACTCCTGCATGAGCCAGTTCACCCCTGGCCAGGTCCAGCGGATGGCCGACTCCTGGGCCGCTTACCGGAGTTGAGCCGTCAGGGAGGGGCCGGTGCCCGGGCATCCTCGCAGAACCGCAGAACCGCAGATCGGCCAGGCCTATTGCCATCGATCTGAATGCAAAACGCCGATCACGGCGTGGCAAATATCGACCACACGCCCGATTTGATCTATGTTCGGGGTGTCGGGACCGAGCAGGAACTGAGCGCCAAGGAGTAACGCCATGAGTGCCAACCCCCGGATCGTCGTCGGCGTGGACGGCTCGCCCGCCTCGGAGCAGGCGCTGCGCTGGGCGGTCGACTACGCACGGGCCGTCGGTGGGACCATCACCGCGATCGCCGCCTGGGAGTACCCGGCGTTCTACGGCTGGGCCGCGCCGAGCGTGCCGTCCGCCGAGGTCTTCAACCCCGAGGAACTGGCCGGCAAGACCCTCTCCGACACCGTCGTCAGGGTCGTCGGCGACGACCCGGGCGTGCGGATCAGCGAGAGCGTGATGCCCGGCAACGCCGCCCAGGCCCTGCTGGAGGCCGCCAAGGGCGCCGCGCTGCTCGTCGTCGGCAGCCGCGGCCTCGGCGGCTTCTCCGGCGTGCTGCTCGGCTCGGTCAGCCGCCACCTCACCGAGCACGCGTCCTGCCCGGTCGTCGTCGTCCGGGAGGGCCAGGTGGCCGAGGCCGAGTAGCGCGCCGCCCCGCCGGGCCGCCGCGCGGTGGAGGATGGAGGCATGCCAGAAGGTGACTCCGTCTACCGCGCGGCGGCCCGGCTGCACGAGGCCCTCGCCGGGCAGGTGCTGACCAGCGCCGACCTGCGGGTGCCCGCGCACGCCACCGCCGTCCTCGCCGGCCGCCGGGTGCTGGAGGTCGCCCCGCGCGGCAAGCACCTGCTCACCCGCCTCGAAGGCGGCCTCACCCTGCACACCCACCTGCGGATGGACGGCCGCTGGGAGGTCTACCGGCCTGGCGAGCGCTGGTCCGGCGGCCCCGCCTGGCAGATCCGCGCCGTCCTCGGCACCGAGCGGGGCACCGCCGTCGGCTACCGGCTGCCCGTCGTCGACCTGCTGCGCACCGCCGACGAGCAACGCGCCGTCGGCCACCTCGGCCCCGACCTGCTCGGCCCCGACTGGGACCCGGTGGAGGCCGTCCGCCGGCTGCTCGCCCACCCCGGCCGCCCGCTCGCCGAGGCGCTGCTCGACCAGCGCAACCTCGCCGGCATCGGCAACGTCTACGCCGCCGAACTCTGCTACCTGGCCGGCGTCACCCCGTGGACCGAGGTCGGCCAACTCCCGCGCCCCGACCGGCTGGTGGAGCGGGCCCGGGAGATCCTCGACGCCAACCGGCTGCGCCCCGGCCACGTCACCACCGGCGACACCCGGCGCGGCCACCAGCACTGGGTCTACGGCCGGGCCGGCCGCCCCTGCCCGCGCTGCGGCACCCTCGTGCGGACCGCCCGCCAGGGCACGCCCCCGCAGGACCGGGTGGCGTACTGGTGCCCCTACTGCCAGCGCGGCCCGGCCCCGGCCGGTACGGGTGTCAGGTCCGCTCGACCAGGGCCGGATGACGCGGGTCGTCCACCCGGACGGTGACGTCGGCGGCCTCGGCCGGGCCGGTCTCCGCCTCGTAGCGGGCGAAGGCGGGCAGCGTCCACTGCTGGTCGGCGGGCGTGCGGCGGGCCAGGGCGGTCGGGGTGAGCGCGAGGTGGACGGCCAGCTCCAGCGGCAGCCAGCGGCCGAGCAGCAGCGCGCCGTCCAGCAACAGCACGCCGCCGGGCGGCAGTTCGGCGTACGCGGCGCGGGTCGAGCGGTCCGTCACCGGGTCGCGCAGCGAGGGCAGGACGCGGCCGCTGGCACCGGGCTCCAGCGGGTCCAGTACCTCGCGCAGCAGGGCGCGGTCGTCCAGCCAGAGGTCGTGGAAGGCGTCCGCGTCCTGGTGGCCGTACTCCAGCCGGATCGAGGCCGGGCGCAGGAAGCCCGCCGCCGACACCCGCAGCGCGGGACGGCCGCGCAACCGCAGCGGCTCCACCAGGGCGTCGGCGAGCACGTCGGGGCGGGCGGCGGGCGCGCCGTCCACCGCGACCCGCAGCCACCGGCCGCCGGGGTCGGACAGCGCGGCGATGCGGTCGGCGAGCACGTCGGCCAGCCGGTCGGGGGAGATCGGGTGCACCTGCATCAGGCCATCCTGTCGTGCTGTCGTGCTGTCGTGCCGTCGTGGCTGTCGTGCCGGGCGGTCAGGTGAGCGGGAGGGCGTGCAGGACGTCGTCGTGGCCGACGTAGAGGTGGTTCGCGTCGACGGCGAGCGACCAGACGTCCTTGCCGGGGCCCGAGTCGAGGAACGTCCAGCGCGGCGTGCCGCTCGCGGTGTCGATCGCGCACACCCCGGCGGCCGCCGGGCCGGGGACGAACAGCGTGCCGCCGACCACCAGCGGATGGCTGCGGCGGTCCAGCAGGAACGGCAGCCGGTAGGCCCACTGCCGTGCGCCGGTGACCGCGTCGTGCCCGGTGACCAGGCCGTTGTCGCGGGTCAGGTAGACCCGCGGGCCGTCGGAGACCAGGGCCATCGCCCGCCACGACTCGCCCCGGGCGGGAGAGACCGTCCAGGCCGGCTCGCCGCCGGGGCGCAGCGCACGGACGCCGTCGGCGCCGTCGGGGACGTAGAGGTGCACCGGGCCGCAGACGCACCAGCTCAGGCCGCCGGTGTTGGGGGCCGTCCACAGCTCCCGGCCGTCGGCGGCGTCCCGGACCACCAGCTCGCTGCCGTCGCCCAGGTTGCGCAGGCACGGGAGGCGGCCGCCGGGCGCGGTGACCGGGGTGAACGGCCGCTCGTTGCGGTCGATGGAGAGGTGCCACAGCACCGAGCGGTCCGCGACCCGGACGGCGAAGAGCCGGCCGTTCGGCGTCGAGCTCTCCCGCGACCAGTCCCAGACGTACCCGTACAGGGTGCCGTCGTCGAAGCCGGACAACTGGACGGAGCCCTGTAGGTCGTCGGGCAGCGGCAGGCTCCAGTCGGCGGCGGGGTCGCCGAGGTGGCGGGCGTCCAGGTGGCCCGGGGAGGTGGTGAAGACCCGGTCCGGCCCGAGCACCACCTGGCCCAGCACCTCCAGGTCGCTCGGCCAGTTCCCGCGCGGTGGGTCGACGGTGAGCAGCCGCGCCGCCTCGCCGGTGGCCGGGTCCAGGACCTGGAGCCCGGCCCGGGACAGGAACACCGGCCGGGTCGGCGGGCCGGTCAGCCGCTCCGGGGTCATCGCCTCCGGCCCCCGGTACGTCCACAGCGGGGTCGGCCCGGACAACGCGGTCGGCTGCGGCTTCGGCGGCGGAGCCGGCTGGTCCGCACCCGAACGGCCGAACGCCCACACCGCCGCGCCCGCCGCCAGCACCCCGGCCCCCGCCAGCAGCCCGCGCCGGCTCAGCCGCGGCCCGTCCCCGCCCCCGCCGACCACGTCCACGGGCTCCCGCGCGGCGCCGTCCGCCTCCCCGTCCCACTGCCACGAGGCCTCGCGCACGGGCCCCTCGGACGACGGCGACTGCATACCGGCTCCCACCTCCCCCATGGCGCCCCACGCGCCACCACTCGCCCGGAGGATATCGAACAGCCCCCGAACCACCCGAAACCCCGACCGGGGCGTACTGGGCTGAGGCCCACAGCACAGGCCCGCCCAGCAGCCCCGGGGGAGGTACGGCGTGACGGCCGAGATGATCGCACCCGAGTGGATGCACCGGCAGATCACCAGCGAGCAGTACGACTCCTGGACCGTGGAGCAGTGCGCGGGCATCGAGATCGTCGACGGGACGGTGGTCGTGAGCCCGAGCGCCTCCAAACGGCACAACCGGCTCGCGCGGTTCCTGGCGAACGCCCTGGACGCGGCCGGCGGCGCCGAGTGGAATGCCGACACGGACTTCGACGTCAGGCTCCAGGACGTGCCGCTGAACAACCGTCGCCCGGACGTGGTGGTCTACCGGGCGGACACGATCGACGAGTCGCCCACCAGACCCGCGGACGTGCTGCTGCTCGTCGAGGTCGTACCACCGGGTTCGGAGACCACCGACCGGGTGGTCAAGCCGGGCCAGTACGCCAAGGCGGGCATCCCGTTCCACTGGCGGGTCGAGCAGGTCTCCGGCGGCGTCCCGATCGTCCACACCTACGTGCTGGACGCGGCGAGCGGTTCGTACCGGGTGGGCGAGTTGTTCACCGGTCAGGTCGAGGCCGTGGTGCCGTACGCGGTGGAGGCCGATCTCTCCGGGCTGTGAGGCGCGCGCCCGTCAGTGCTGCGGTGGGTGGTCGGCGAGGTCGGCGAGGTCGGCGAGGACGGCGAGGACGTCGGCGTGGCAGGGGAGCGGGGCGCACCAGCAGCCGAGGCGGTGGCCCCGCAGGGGCGGGACGAGGGCGAGCAGGTCGGGGCGGGCGAGGAGGTAGGCGCGGTAGTCGGCGACCATCTGCTCGCGGGTGAGGTCGGGGCCGGGGCGGTAGGGGCAGTGCAGCGGGGATTCGGACAGGTGCCAGCCGCCGCGGTGCATGGCGCGGCCGACGTAGACGACGTCGGCGCAGGAGGGGTCGTCGCGGTGGCCCTTGAGGTTGACCACGGTGGTGCGGCCGGAGGTGGTCGGCATGCCGTCCATGCTGGCGCAACCGGGGCCGACGGGCATCCGGGGCCCCGGAGGGCTCGCCTTGACACGCCCCGGGGCCCGGCGTAGCAAAAGAGCATGCGCCATCCGCACGCGGGCGGCCGTGACCGGGCGGCGCCGCCCGGCCCGCACCGGCCGCTGGAGCCCCACGCCGCCCCGGCGGCGGCCGAGCGGGACGACCTGCTGGCGGGCGCCGTCCGCCGGGCGCTCGGCGGCACCGGGGCGTACGGGGCGATGGTGTACCTGCGCTCGCGGGACGGCCGCTCGCTGGTGCTCTGCACGATCGCGGGCGTACCGCTGTCGATCATGAGCCCGTTCCGGCGGATCGCCGCCGCCGGCCCGCTGCCCGTCGCCGTCAGCTTCCGCACCGGGCGGACCGTCACCCTGGCCGACACCGAGGACACCATGCGGCGCTTCCCGCAGCTCGCGGTCGGCATGCCGTACGACTTCGCCTCCGCCTGCGTGCCGGTGGCGGGCGGCGAGGAGCGGTTCGGGGTGCTCAGCGTGTTCTGGCCGGCCTCCGACGATGGCGTCCCGGAGGACGCCCCGTCGCGGCTGGCGGAGGTGGCCGAGCGGCTGGCCGCCGGGCTGGCGGGCCTGGCGGCGGCCGGGCACCCCGTGGAGCCGGGCGGCGACGCGGCCGTGGTCGAGCTGCCGCCGCCGTCCGCGCCGACCTGCCGGGTCGGGATGTTCGACTGGAACGTCGCCACCGGGGCGCTGGCCGCCGACGAGCAGTTCCTCGCGATCTTCGGCCTCGAACCCGACGAGTTCGACGGCACGGTGGCCGCCCTCGGCAGCCGGATCGCCCCCGGTGACCTGCCCGAGTTCCGGGCCGCCGCCCGGACCGCCCTGGCCCGGGGCGAGGTGCTGGCGGCCAGGGTCCGGGTGCTCGGGCCGGACGGCCACCCGTACCCGGTGGAGCTCTGGGCGCGGGTGCCCGCGGCGATCTCGGACGGCCGCACCCATCTGGTCGGCGCCGTGCTGGACGCCCGCACCCTCACCGCGGCCGCGGCCGCCGTCGAGCGACTGCGCGAGGGCGTCTTCTCACTCGACCCGGACGGCCGGGTCAGCTACGCCAACCGCGCCACCGAGCCGCTGCTCCAGGCGCGCCGCGAGGACCTGGTCGGCCACCACCTGTGGGACGTGCTGCCCTGGCTCGCCGACCCCTTCTTCGAGAACCGCTACCGGGCCGCCCTGCTCTCCCAGCAGCCCACCGCCTTCCTGGCCGCCCGCCCGCCGGACGGCTGGCTCGCCTTCTCGCTCTACCCCGACACGCACGGCGTCACCGGCCGGGTGGTGGCCGCCGAAGCCCCGCCGGGCGCGGCCGAACCGAGGGCCGCGCCCCCGCCGTCCGCGGCCCGCGGCGCCACCCCGACCGGTGCCCCCGCCGGCATCGGCGGCACCTACCACCTGCTCCAGCTCGCCAGCGCGCTCACCGAGGCGGTCAGCGTGCGCGAGGTCTGCCGGGCCGTGGCCGAGGAGATCCTGCCGGCCTTCGGCGGCCAGGAGCTCGCCATCTACGGGGTGTGCGACAAACACCTGCACCTGATCTCGCAGACCGGCTACCCGGACGGCTTCCTGGACGGTTTCGAGGGCACCCCGGTCGCCGCCCGCATCCCCGGCGCGGAGACGCTCAGCACCGGCACCCCGATCTTCTTCGAATCGGTCCGCGAACTCGCCGCCGCCTACCCCGGCATCGCGCTCGACGACATGGGCGCCTGGGCCTTCCTGCCGCTGATCGCCTCCGGCCACCCCGTCGGCAGCTGCATCCTCGGCTTCGACCGGCCGCGCCCCTTCACCGCGGAGGACCGCGGCCTGCTCACCGCCCTCGGCGGCTTCATCGCCCAGGCCCTGGAACGGGCCCGGCTGTACGACGCCGAGTTCGCCCTGGCCCGCGGCCTCCAGCAGGCGCTGCTGCCGCACCGCCTCCCGGACGTGCCCGGCATCCGGATCGCCGCCCGCTACCTGCCCGGCACCCAGGGCATGGAGATCGGCGGCGACTGGTACGACGCGATCGTCACCGGCGGGGACGTCACCCTGGTGATCGGCGACGTCGAGGGCCACAGCGTCGGCGCGGCCGCCACCATGGGCCAGCTGCGCAGCGCCGTCCGCGCCTTCGCCACCGGCGGCGACCCGCCCGACCAGGTGCTCGCCCGCACCAACCGGCTCCTCCTCGACCTCGACCCCGGACTGCTCGCCAGCTGCTGCCTCGTCCGCCTCACCCCCGCCGACGGCCGCGCCCGGATCGCCCGGGCCGGGCACCTGCCACCGGTGCTGCGCTTCCCGGACGGGTGGGCCGAGGCGCTGTACGTGCCGGGCGGGCCGCTGCTGGGCGTGGAGGAACAGGCCGAGTACCCGGTCAGCGAGCTGCGCCTGGCGCCCGGCACGGTGGTCGCGCTGTACACGGACGGGCTGGTGGAGGATCCGGCGATGGCGATCGACCAGGGGGTGGACCTGCTGCGGGCCGCGCTCGGGCGCGGCGGGGCGCAGGGGCCGGACGGCCTGGAGCTGCTGGCGGAACGGATCCTGCGCGAGGTCGGCTCCTCGCACCGGGTGGACGACGTGGCGCTGCTGCTCATGGCCTTCGGTGAGGACGACTCCACGGGCGTGTCCACGGGCGTGTCCACGGGGGTGCCCACGGAGGTGCCCCGAACGCCGTGAGCGGCGACTTTCGTCGGGGGCGGGGGCGACGAACGGTGGCGGCGGTCGGGTGGCGCGGCCCGATAGCCTCGACGGGTGGATGCGATGGCGCGGGCCTGGAAGAAGGCGGTACGGACGGCGTTTCCCGGGCCCTGGCCGCCCCGGCGAGTGGTGGGCCAGGGCGCGCTGGCCCTGCTGATGGGCGGGGTCGCGGCCCTGCTGGAGGTGGCCGCCGGTGCCGGCCACCCCGTCCTGGTGGGGCTGGGGGTCGCGCTGCTGTGGGTGCTGCGGCCGGCCTTCCCGGCGACCGTGCTGCTGCTCACCTCGGCCGCGGCCGGCTGGGCCGTCGGCCCGATGCTGCTGCTGGTCTGCGCCGGCTGGTCGGCCGGGGCGAGGCTGCGCCGGGTCACCGCGCTGGTCGGCACCTTCGTGCTGAGCTGGGTGCTGTTCATGGTGACCGGGGTGCTGAAGGACGCCGGCTCGGCCTCGCCCAAGCTGATCGTCGGGCTCTCGCTCGGCGGCTTCCTGCTGGTCGCCGTGCTGCCCGCGCTGTGGGGCCGCTACCGGGCCCAGCGCCGCGCCCTGCTGGACGCGCTGCGCGAGCGCAACGACCAGCTGGTGCGCGAGCGGGTCATGGTGGTGCACCAGGCCCGGCTGCGCGAGCGGCACCGGATCGCCCAGGACATGCACGACAGCCTGGGCCACCAGCTGGCGCTGATCTCCGTGCACTCCGGCGCGCTGGAGGTGGACCGTACGCTCAACGACCGGCAGCGCGAGGCGGTCGGGGTGCTGCGGCAGGCGGCGGTCGCGGCGATGCGGGAGCTGCGCGAGGTGGTCGGCGTCCTGCACGACGAGTCGACGGCGGTGCGGCCGGCGACGGACGCGTCCCCGGCCCGGGGCGGGGTGGACGGGATCGAGGGGCTGGTCGACTCCTCGCGGGCGGCCGGGGCGCGGGTCTCCTTCTCCCGGGAGGGCGAGCCGCGTCCGCTGGCCGCCGCGGTGGACCACGCGGCGTATCGGATGGTGCAGGAGGCGCTCACCAACGCGCACAAGCACGCCCCCGGCGCGCCGATCACCGTCGCGCTCCGGTACGAGCCGGACGCGCTGGTGGTGGAGGTGGTCAACCCGTGCGCCCCGGAGCCCGTGGGCGTGCGCGCCGGCGCGGGCCCGGCGGTCAGCGGCGGCCAGGGGCTGACCGGCCTGCGGGAGCGGGCCCGGCTGGTCGGTGGCATGGTGCACGCCGGGCCGACGCCGGACCAGGGGTTCCGGCTGGCCGGCGTGCTGCCGTACGAGGGGGCGGAGGGCACGGGCGACGGGGCCGCGGCGATCGCCGGGGTCGACGACTGGGTGCTGGACGGCCTGCCGCCGGTCGTCGGGGCGGAGGAGGGGCGGCGCAGTCCGGCGATCGGCTGCGCGGTCGGGGTGGGGGCGGTCGGCCTGACCGTGCTGGGGCTGCTGATCTGGGGCGTGGTGGCCTTCGTCCAGGGCACCGACGACGCGACGGTGCCGAAGTCGGTGTACGACGGGCTGGAGACCGGCACGCCCGAGGCCGACGTGCTGCACCGGCTGCCGCCGGGGAACACCTTCTTCACCGACGACTACCGGGGCAGCGGGCCGAAGCCCCCGGAGGGCGCGCACTGCCGCTGGTACCTGTCCGGTGACCTCAGCGACGCCTGGGGCCAGGACAATGTGATGCGGTTCTGCTTCAAGGACGGGGTGCTGGTGGAGAAGGAGCACTACCTCACGAAGTCCTGACCGCCCTGATCGCTCTGACCGTCCTGACCGCTCTGACCGGGTGGGGCGCGGGGTTCGGCCGGATGTGAGGATGGTGTTCCTGCCGCAGCACCGTTCGAGGGGAATGACCAGCCGTGATCCGAGTCCTCGTCGCCGACGACGAGCCGCTCATCCGCGCCGGGATCAGGATGATCCTGGGCTCTGCCGCCGACATCGAGGTGGTCGCCGAGGCCGCCGACGGGCGGGAGGCGCTGGAGCTGGCCCGGGCGCACGGGGTGGACGTGGTGCTGCTGGACATTCAGATGCCGGTGATGGACGGGCTGACGGCGCTCGCGGAGCTGCCGAGGGTCGCACCCGGCGCGCGGGCGCTGATCCTCACCACCTTCGGGGAGCGCGAGAACGTCCTGCGCGCCGTGACCGAGGGCGGCGCCGGATTCCTGCTCAAGGACACGGCGCCGCACGAGCTGATCCAGGCGGTGCGCGCGGCGGCCGGCGGGTACGCCTTCCTGTCCCCGGCCGCCACCCGGCACATCGTCGACTCGCTGGCCTCCGGGCGCAGCGGTTCGGCGGCCGCCCGGGGTGCGGAGGCCCGGCGCCGGCTGGAGGTGCTGACGCCGCGCGAGTTGGAGGTGCTGGCGCTGCTCGGCGAGGGGCTGTCCAACGCGGACGCGGGGGCGCGGATCCACATGAGCGAGGCGACGGTGAAGACGTACGTCAGCCGGATCCTGGCCAAGTTGGGCTGTGAGAACCGGGTGCAGGCGGCGCTGTTGGCGCGGGACGCGGAGCTCGGCGCCCGGGACTGAACGCGTCCGACCGGTCGCGGAGCGTGTCGGGTGTGGCGGATGCCACCAGATGGCCCGACGGAACGGGGAACTCCGGCTTCAGTGGTGACGGTGCGTCAGCTCGTCGTCGCGGTGGGTGGATGGTGTGCTCGGGCTCACAGGTGGACAGAGGTGAAGGGGGGCGTGAAAGTTGATCAGTTGATCTTGAAAATGTGGTCAAACCTGGTCGAACTGGGCGCGGCACCTTGATCAATACCGCCGGTAACAGTCAACTGACCTGCGGAGACCAAGAATTGCTTGCTGCACCCCGAGGTGGCCCGTAGCTTCATTGGCGGTGCAACGAGCACCACCCGGGTTCACCCCGACGCATGGCCCGCCGACCTGACCCCCGGCGCGAGGGCCGTGCCCGCCGACGCGACCAGCTCGAACAGGTCGTCGGCGAGTGGAGGTGGCCGGGGCGGCACGGCGCGTCCCAGACGTGTCCGGCCGCCCGTCGAGCGAGGTGAGCGCGACTATCGGCCCGTCATGGGTCTGGTTCCGCCTGCCCGCCCGGGGCTTGCCGAGAGGACTTATATGACTTCCCGTCACGAGACCGCCGCTGCCACCGACACCACCGCCACCAAGCGCAACCGCGTGCGGATGGCGGTCGTCGCGGGCGCCGCCGTCGCGGCCCTGCCGGTGGCCGGCCTCGTCACGGCCACCTCGGCCTCCGCCGCGCCCACCTCCAGCTGGGACTCCGTCGCCCAGTGCGAGAGCGGCGGCAACTGGAGCATCAGCACCGGCAACGGCTTCTCCGGCGGACTGCAGTTCACCCCCAGCACCTGGAGGGCGTACGGCGGCACCGCCTACGCCCCCCAGGCCCACCAGGCCAGCAAGGCGGAGCAGATCACGGTCGCCGAGAAGGTCCTCGCCTCGCAGGGGCCCGGGGCGTGGCCGGTCTGCTCGGCCAAGGCGGGCCTGAGCAAGGGCGGCGCCCCGGCCGCCGTCGACACCACCGACACCGCACCCTCGAAGCCGGCTGCCAAGCCGGCGCCCAAGGCCAAGACGCCCAAGACCCAGGCGCCGCAGGCCCCGCAGGCGCCGAAGAGCAAGCCGGCGCCGAAGCAGCAGGAGGCGTCGAAGCCGCAGCAGTCGGCCAAGCCGGCGCAGTCGGCGCCGTCCTCGGAGAAGAACACCTCCGGTGGCGGCTACACCGTCAGGAGCGGCGACACGCTGAGCGGCATCGCGGCCAAGTTCGGTACCGACACCGGCAACCTGTACGGCAAGAACGCCCGCACCATCGGTGGCGACCCGGATCTCATCTTCCCGGGCCAGACCCTGACCGTCTGACACCTCCGCACACCCGCGCCGAGCGGCCGCCCCTCCCCGGGGCCGGCCGTTCGGCCCGGCGCGTTTCCGGGGTCGGGTGCGAGAGAGGGCCAGGCACGAGGGGAGGGGGCGTGCGAGCGGGCGTGAGGCCGTGTGCGCGGGCGCTTCGGGAGATAGTTGAAGGTTGAACGCGACGTCTGAATACCGCCGGAGCTTTCCGGCGCCGAGGCCCAGGATCGAGTCATGTCCGAGATCGGAACCGGGGGTTCTGATCGGAACGAGTCGGATCACATCCGAATGAGGAGTTCTGGAGATATGACGATGAACGGTGCGGCGAAGCTCGACGGCAAGGTGGCCCTGGTGACCGGCGGCAGCCGGGGGATCGGGGCGGCGGTCGCGCTACGGCTGGCCGAGGAGGGTGCCGACGTCGCCCTGACCTATCAGGGCGGGGCCGAGCGGGCCGAGGAGGTCGCGGCGAAGATCACCGCGATGGGGCGCCGCGGTTGGGCGGTCCGCGCGGACTGCGCCGACCCGCAGGCGGTGCAGTCCGTGGTCGCGGAGGTCGCGGAGCGGTTCGGGCGGCTGGACGTCCTGGTGAACAACGCGGGCGTCGGTGTCCTCGGCCCGATCGGTGACCTGGCGCTCGACGACGTCGACCGGGTCCTGGAGGTGAACGTCCGGGCGCCGTTCCTGTTCGCCCAGGCCGCCTCCGCGCACCTGGCCGACGGCGGGCGGATCGTCACCATCGGCAGCTGCATCGCCAAGCGGGTCGCCTTCCCCGGCGCCACCGTCTACTCGCTCAGCAAGGCGGCGATGATCGGCCTGACCAAGGCGCTGGCCAGGGAGCTCGGCCCGCGCGGGATCACCGCGAACGTGGTCCACCCCGGCCCGATCGACACCGACATGAACCCGGTGGACGGTGAGGCCGCCGAGCTCCAGAGCAGCCTGACCGCACTCGGCCGCTTCGGCATGGGCGCGGACGTCGCCGCCGCCGTCGCCTACCTGGCGGGCGAGGACGGCCGGTACGTCACGGGCGCGGAGCTCGCGGTGGACGGCGGGTTCGCGGCCTGACAGTTCGGGCCTGACGGTTCAGGCCTGACAGCTCGCGGCACGTCGCAGTACGGAGACCGGCCCGGTGGTGCGACCACCGGGCCGGTGTCGTGGCGGGCGGTCGTCGACGGACGCGTTTACGATCGCCCGGTCCGAGCGGTGCTCCCGACCGCACCCGGCCACGCCGGCGACGCGCTCCCGACCGAGAGGTGTGCCATGACCGCAGCGGAAGACCCGATCGAGCTGCTCGCCCGGGCCCTCGCGCAGACCGCCGGGCTGATCGACGGTGTCGGCGTCGAGCTGGCCGGGCACCCGACGGCCTGCCGCTCCTGGGACGTCGGCGACCTGGTCAGCCATCTGCTGTTCGACCTGCGGCAGTTCACCGTCCGGGCCGGGGGCGGGCAGCCGGACTGGTCGCAGCCCTTCGAGCGGGTGGAGGAGGACTGGCTGCACGCCTTCGAGGCCGGCGCCGAGGAACTGGTCGACGCCTGGCGGGCGGCGGGCGACCTCACCGGCACGCTGGAGGTCCCCGGCGTCGGCGCCCTGCCGGCCCGCTTCCCGGTGGACCAGCAGATCGCCGAATTCGCCGTCCACGACTGGGACTTGGCCCATGCCACCGACCAGTCCACCGAGGGGCTGGACCATGAGGTGGCTCTCGCCGCCCTGGCCTGGGCCCGCGGCGCCCTCACGCCCGGGTACCGCGGCGCCGAGGAGGAGCAGCACGCCTTCGGTCCCGAGGTCGCCGTTCCGGAGGACGCCCCGCCGTACGACCGGCTCGCCGGCTTCTTCGGCCGCGACCCGGAGGCCGTGCGGTCCTGAGTCCCACGGAGCCGGCGGGCTCCGCAGGCTCCACATCACCCGCCTAGCGGACCGCATCCGGGCAGGTCGGAGGCCCGGTCGGCGCGGCCGGACCGGGGTTGACGACGGTGTGCCCTTCCACCACCCTTCCACTAATCGAATAGTGAAAGGGTACTTTGCCGATGCGTCTGTTCCGTCCGCCGCGTCGACCTGCCGTCCTGGCCTGGGGCCTGGCCGCGGGGTTCGCCGCGCTCTACACCTGCGTCGCCGTCAACCGCTACCGGCGCGGCCTGAGCAAGGCCTACGACCTGGGCATCTTCGAGCAGGCCATTCGCGCGTACGCGCACGGGCAGGCGCCGATCGTGCCGCTCAAGGGGCCCGGTTACCACCTGCTCGGGGACCACTTCCACCCGCTGATCGCCGTGCTCGCTCCGGTCTACCGGTTGTTCCCGGGGGCCGTCACCCTGCTGGTCGCCCAGGCGCTGCTGATGGCGCTGGCGGTCGTGCCGCTCACCCGGTGGGCGTACGAGGCGGGCGGGCCGCGGGTCGCCCTGGTGATCGGATGCGTGACCGGGGCGTCCTGGGGGATCGTCCGGGCCGTCAGTGACGACTTCCATGAAATCGCCTTCGCCGTACCGCTGTTGGCCTTCGCAGCCGCCGCGCTCGGTCGGCGCCGCCACCTGGCCGCGGCGCTGTGGTCGCTGCCGCTGCTGCTGGTCAAGGAGGACCTGGGCCTGACCGTGGCCACCTTCGGCCTGCTGATCGCCTGGCGGGCCCGCCAGGGCGGGTGCGGCCGGCGCGGCCCGCTGCCGGGGCTCGTGCTCGCGGGCGTCGGGGTCGCGGCCACCGTGCTCACCGTGACGGTGGTGCTGCCCTCGTTCAACCCGCACGGCGGGTTCGACTACTGGCAGCAGTTGGACGGCGGCGGGCGGCCCTCGCCCTGGTCCCTGGCGGCCCGGATCGGCTGGCCCCCGATCAAGTGGCTGCTGCTCTTCCTGCTCGCCGCCACCGCGGGCTTCCTCGGGCTGCGCTCGCCGCTGGTCCTGCTCTGCGTGCCCACCCTGGGCTGGCGGCTGCTCTCGGCGAACCCGCACTACTGGGGCGTCAGTTACCACTACAGCGCGGTGCTGATGCCGCTGGTGATCGCCGCGCTGGTGGACGCCCTGACCCGCACCGACCCGCGCCGGGCGCGGCACGCGCTCGCCGTCAGCGCCCTGGTGGCGGCCGTGACGGTGCCGGTCTATCCGCTGCACGAGGTGGTGATGCCCGAGGCGTGGCGCACCTCGCCCCGGCTCGCGTACACCCGGGCGCTGCTCGGCTCGATACCCGACGGCGCGGCCGTCGCCGCCTCCAACCGCCTCGCCGCGCAGCTGACCGGCCGGGCCACCGTCACCCTGGTCTGCCAGGCGCCGACCGGGCCGGGGCCCGAGTGGGTGGTCGTGGACCGGACGGACCCGAGCGTGCAGGCCCCGTGTGCGACCGCCGACACCGCCCGGATGCTGGTCGAGTACGAGCAGCTCGGCTACCGGCGGGTCGTCGACCAGGACTCCCTCCTGCTGCTGCGACGGCCCTGATCGTCCGCATCGCCGGGCCCCCGGTCCGGCTTGACCCGGGTGCCGCAGTGGGTCACTATTCCACTATTGGACTAGTGAAAGGTCGAATCGCGTGTGATCGAGTACCGCATCGAGCGGCGCAGCGGCGTCTCCACCTACCAGCAGATCGTTCAGCAGACCAAGCAGGCCTTGCGGCTCGGGCTGCTCCAGCCCGGGGACAAGCTACCGACCGCGCGGGAGGTCGTCGAGCTGACCGCGATCAACCCGAACACCGTGCTGAAGGCCTACCGCGAACTGGAACGCGAGGGCCTGGTCGAGCCCCGGCCGGGGCTCGGCACCTTCGTCCGGCGCTCGCTCGCCCGGCCGGAGGCGGCCGCCGACGGGCCGTTGCGCGCGGACCTGGTCGGCTGGGTGGACCGGGCCCGCGAGGTCGGACTGGAGCGTGAGGACATCGCCGCGCTGATGGCCTCCGTTCTGGAGCAGCGATTCGACACCGGGGTCTCCCCGGAAACACCGAGTTAGAGGACAGTGGGGGGACCGGGTGGACGACCCGATGAACACAGCACCGGCACCGGCAGCGGCGGCGGCGCCGGGGGCTCCGGCGGCGCTCGCGGCCGACGGCCTGGGCAAGCGCTACCGGGGCGAGTGGGCGCTGCGCGACTGCACGTTCGCCGTCCCGGCCGGGCGGATCTGCGGGGTGGCCGGCCCCAACGGTGCGGGCAAGAGCACCCTGCTCGGCATCGCCGCCCGTCTGCTCACCCCCACTGAGGGCGAGCTGCGGGTGTTCGGTGAGCCCGCCACCACCGAGGACCTGCGCGCCCGGGTCGCGTACGTGGCCCAGGACAAGCCGCTCTACCCCGGCTTCACGGTGGCCGAGACCCTGCGGCTCGGCCGGGAGCTGAACCCGTCCTGGGACCAGGACCTCGCTCAACGGGTCATAGATCAGGGCGAGTTGAGGATGAGGGTGAAGATCGGTTCGCTCTCCGGCGGCCAGCGCACCCGGGTCGCCCTGGCGCTCGCCCTCGGCAAGCGCCCCGACCTGCTGCTGCTCGACGAGCCGATGTCCGACCTCGACCCGCTGGCCCGGCACCAGCTGATGGGCACCCTGATGGCCGAGGCCGCCGAGCGCGGCACCACCATCGTGGTCTCCTCGCACATCATCCCCGAGCTGGACGGCGTCATCGACTACCTGCTGCTGGTGCAGTCCGGGCGGATCCGGCTCTGCGGCGACGTGGAGGACCTGCTGGACGGACACCAGCTGCTCACCGGCCCGGCCGGCAGCGCGCTCCCCGAGGGCGTCCTGGTCGAACAGCGCTCCACCGGCCGCCGGATCGACGCGCTGGTCCGCACCGGCGATCCGGTGGACGGCCCGTGGGAGAGCGGCCGGCCGAGCCTGGAGGAGCTGCTGCTCGGCTACCTCCGGACCCCGGCCGGCACCGCCCGGGCCGCCACCGGACCGGGCACGCAGGCCCAGACGACCGAGAACGGGATCGCCGCATGAGCACCAACGTCCTGGCCGACCGCGCCACCACCGCGGCGCCACCGCGCGAGCCGCGGACCGCGCCCCGCCCGGGCGGCCTGATCTGGCTGAGCTGGCGCCAGAGCCGCACCGCGCTCTGGGCGATCGCCGCCCTGGTCGTCACCGCGTCGGCCACCCTGCTGTGGCTGCACTTCTCCCTCCAGCCGCTGATGGCGGATCTGCGCCGGGCCGAGTGCTCCGAGATCGTCAGCTGGTCCAACGCCGGCTGCCAGGGCATGGTCGCGCCCATCACCCGCCGCACCTACCTGTACACGATGTGGCTCCAGCCGGCCCTGGCCGCCGTCCCCCTGCTGATCGGCATGTTCCTCGGCGCCCCGATGCTCGCCCAGGAGTACGAGCGCGGAACCGTCCGCCTCGCCTGGACCCAGTCCGTCAGCCCGCTGCGCTGGCTCACCGCGCGGATCGCCCTGCCCGCACTGGCGGTGCTGACCGCCGGTGCGGTGCTCGCCGTCCTGGCGACCTGGGTGTGGCGCGCGGACATCGGCGGCCGCCCGTTCACCTTCGATCCGCCGTTCCAGGGCCTCACCTACCCCGTCCTCGGGGTGGTGCCGATCGCCTGGTCGCTGTTCGCGCTGGTGCTGGGCCTGCTGGTCGGGCAGCTGCTGCGCCGCACGGTGGCCTCGGTCCTGGCCACCGGCGTGCTGCTGGCGGTCGTCCACGGCCTGCTCCGGTGGAACCGCGCCTCCTTCTACCCGTCGGTCAGGGAGCTGGCCCCGCGAGGTGTTTATTTCGGGCAGCCCAACAACGCGTGGCTGATCGACCGCGGGGTCGTGCTCCAGGACGGCCGGTGGGCCTCGAACGAGTTCTGCTGGGACGGCGATCGGACGAAGGGCTGCGAAGATGCCACGAGCAACTGGATCGAGTACCACCCCGTCGGGCACTTCGTGCCGATCCAGCTCGTCGAGACCGGGATCCTGGTGACGCTCACCGTCGTGGCGCTGACGGTGCTCTTCCTCCGGGTTCGGCGGGACGGCAACTCGCTGCGGGCGACCCGGCGGGCCTGACGTCCGAGGTCGCGGCCCCGGCCGGGCGTCAGTCGCGGCTCCAGCGGAGTTCGACCTCCGGGAAGCGCGGTGACGGGCCGTCGAGGAGGGGCGCGGGGCGGCCTCGGAGGAAGTGGTCGGCGAACGCCCGGGTGTAGGCGCGGGTGAGCGCGGTCGCCCGGGCGGGGGCGATGGTGCCGAGCAGGGCGGCGTAGGTGTCGGCGGGGAGGTGGCCCGGCAGGTTGCCGGGGAGGGCGGCGTGCGGCAGGTCGGTGAAGCTGAGGTGGCCGGCGCCGAAGGTGTGCAACTGCCTCCCCCAGGCGTGCTGGTGGCTGCGCCAGCGCTGCCAGGTCTCGTGGTCGGCGAGGGAGGTGAGCAGGAGGAAGGGCCGGTCCAGGCCGAGGTCAGGAACGGGCGAGCCGAACAGGCCGCCGTCGAGGTTGAGGCCGATCCGGAACCGCTCGTCCTGACGCATCGCCTCGGCGGCAGCCGAGCCGCCCATCGAGTGGCCGAGCGCGCCGATCCGGCCCCCGTCGACGCGGAAACGGTCCTGGCGCTCGGTCAGTTCGGTGGTGACGAAGCGGAGGTCGGCGACCCGGGCGGCGATCTCGCGGCGCTCGGAGGCCTCCCAGTCGGCCGGCTCGTCCTCCAGCACGGTGCGCACCAGCCGGCCGTCCGGGAACTCGACGGCGAGGGCGTCGTAGGTGTGGTCGACCGACGCGACGAGGTAGCCGTGGGCGGCCAGTTCCTCGGCCAGCGCGGTGCAGTTGCTGCGCAAGCCGGTGCGGCCGTGGCCGAGCAGCAGCAGGGGGAGCGGGCCGGGGAGCGCGGGCGCGTCGGTACGGGCGGTGGGGCGGACGGCCGCGATGGTGCCCGGATCCAGCGGCAGGCGCTGATCGATGGCGGCGGCGACCCGGGGCGTGGTGTACGGCGCGCGGGGGCGGCCGGCGGTGGCGCGTGCCGGGTACCAGAGCTGCACCATCAGCTCACGCGGGCCGGCGGCGGGCACGAACGGGTCCGGGCGATCGCGGTCGACCAGGTGCAGGGTGGTCGTGCCGACCGGGCGACCGGTGGTGGGGGCGGGCAGGTCGATGGTGCGCGGCCGGGCGGTCTGAGCGGTATTGGTCTGAGAGGCCTGGGCGGGCCCGGTGGGCAGCAGGGCTGCGGCGCCGCCCAGGCCCGCGAGTGCCAGCAGTGAACGGCGCCTGATCATTCAGCATCCCTCGGTGGTGGGGTGGTTGAGGTGCGGTCAGCCTAAGTGGTCCGGACCGGCCGGGCCAGGGGTTGGCGGAGCGGTGGGGGCGGTCAGCGCAGGACGGCGAGGACGGCGCCCCACTGCGAGGTGGTCTGCCCGGTGGCGGCGCAGTGGTCCGGATCCGTCGCGATCCGGTGGGCGGTGGTGAGGCGGTAGGAGGAGAGCCGCAGGGCGGGCAAGTTGGTCCAACTGGTGCCGAACTCGGGGGCGCTGCCGCTGTTGCTGCCGACCGTGCCCACCAGGAGGTCGCCCGGCGCGCAGGCGGCGGCGTTGGCCGCGGTGGAGAAGGTCGTCCCGCCGGCGTCACCGGAGGCGCGGCCGACCGACCGGACGGCGGAGACGCCGCGGAACTCGTCGACGGCGACGTGGTACTTGCTCGCCCGCGGGTGGGCGACGCGGATCGAGTCCTCCGCGGTCAGCGCGGACGCCCCGAAGGCCGCGAGGATCAGCACCCGGTGCCGGAGCGAGTCGGTGACGTCCCCGACGATCCGGAAGCGGTCGCCCCGGCTGTCGGTGACCGTGACCGCGCCGGGACAGGTGCTGGTCAGCATCATCGTGACCACCAGGGCGTCACCCGGGGTGACGGGGGAGAGCACCGGAAGGACGATCTCGGTACTGGAGACGGCCTGCTGGTCGAAGGCGATCCGAGAGGCCCAGGACGGTGCGCCGTCGTCGGCGGCCGTGCGTGCCGCCGCCGGCCGCGGGCCCGGCGCGGGGCGGGCGGCCGCTTCGGCGGGCGCGGACTCGGTGTCCCCGGACGGGCAGCCGTGTGCGGACGGGGGCTGGGCGTTCGGCGCGCGGAAGCCGACCACGCCGAGCGTGCTGCCGACGCCGAGCGCCACGCCGAGGAGCAGGCAGAACGCGTGGGTCCAGATCCGGCGGCGGCTCCGGCCCGGTGCGGCCGGGGGCTCGGCGGCGGAGGCGGCCGTGCGGTCGGCCCTGGCGTCGGCCGGGGTGTCGGCCGTGGTGTTCGCGGCGACCGGCAGCTCCGAGGGCTCGACCGGTGGGATCGGCGAGGCCGGTGGGGCCGCCCCCTCGTCGGCGGCGGCGGTCCACCGGCGGTGCCACTCGGCCTCGTCGCCGCCGCAGGCCCGGACGTAGGCCCTGGTCGTGGTCCAGGACGGGAGGCGCGAGCCGGAGGCCGCCTCGTGGAGCGTGGTGTGGGAGATGGAGCCGGCGGTCTTCGCCATCGTGCGGAACGAGGGCTGGCCCGCCCCCAGGCGCAGCCGGCGCAGGTCGGCGGCGAGGGCCTCCGCCGCGCTCGGGGCCTGTTCGCTCTCCGCGGGTTGTGACTCCTGTTCCGCCATGGCGTCCCCCTGTTGTCAGATGTCAGATCCAACGGCGACCGGTGTGTGCTTGTCGCGTACGGATCATAGTGACGCGTGGCTGCGGCGTTACGTGATCGACGGACTCCGGTTGGCAGGACGGGGTGTTCGGGGCGGGCGTCGGCCGGTGTCAGGTGTTGTCAGTTTCCGTCAGGCGGTACCGAACACCGTGGGAAGTCGGGTCAGCTGTCCCAGTCGCCGCGGCCAACGGGGCGGCGCAACGGTCCGACCGAACAGGGGAATCGACATGGCCAAGGGCATCCTCAAGAAGATCGGCCGCCGTGGCGCGACCGCGGCGGCCGTGGTGGCGCTGGCCGCTGGCGCGGTGGGCGTCTCGGAGGGCAGCGCGTTCGCCGACGGCTGGTACGCGCTCCGCTACCACGCGAGCGGCCACGGTGTGGGCGTCTACGCGCAGCAGTACTCCTGGACGGCCAAGGTCGCCGGCGACCTGGGGTCGTACACGTGGTCGTCCGACGAGATCTACATCGAGTGCTGGATCAGGGGCGAGGACATCAACAGCCAGGGCAACGTCTGGTACCAGGTGGGCGGGACGAACGGCAACTTCTTCGGACCGGCCTACGTCTACGGCGCGTACGCCGACGGCAACTGGTACTTCCACAACGGCCTGCGGGCGTGCTGACGACCGGCTGAACCCGTCCGCCCCGCCCGCGCCCCGGGCGGGGCGGCGTGCCGTCAGCCGGACACCTGCCGGGCCGCCGCCTGCTTGATGGCCTCGCGGATGCGCGGGTAGCTGCCGCAGCGGCAGATGTTCTGGATCTGGTCGATGTCCGCGTCGGTCGGGTTCGGGGTGCGGCGCAGCAGGGCGACGGCGGTCATGATCTGGCCCGGCTGGCAGAAGCCGCACTGGGCGACGTCGCAGCCGAGCCAGGCCTCCTGGACGGGGTGCAGGGTGTCGCCGTCGGCCAGGCCCTCGATGGTGGTGACGCGGTGGCCCTCGCAGTCCTTGACGGAGCGGGTGCAGGGCTGGAACTCCTCGCCGTCCAGGTGGCTGGTGCAGGCGCGACAGACGCCCACCCCGCAGCCGTACTTGGGGCCGGTGACGCCGAGCTTGTCGCGCAGCACCCAGAGCAGCGGCATGTCGTCCGGGGCCTCGACGGTGACGGGGTGCCCGTTGAGGACGAAGGTGTGGGTGGGCATGGGGTGGTGGAGTTCCTTGGCTGGGGGAGTCAGAAGTTGATCGGGAAGGAGCGCGGGCTGGTGCCGGTCGCGCGCGCGTAGGCGTTGGCGACCGCGGCGGAGGCCGCCGGGACGCCCAGCTCGCCGGCGCCGCCGGGCGCTCCGCTCGGCGGCATGAGGTGGATCTCGACGGCCGGCGGGGTGTGCCGCTGCCGGGCGTACCGGAAGTCGGAGTAACTGCCCTCGCGCACGGCCCCGTTGTCGATGTGGTTGCCGGCTTGCAGGATGACCGAGATGCCGTCGATCAGGGCTCCGGTCAGCTGGGCTTCCAGGCCCCGGGGGTTGATGACCCGGCCGACGTCGGCGGCGATCACGGCCTTGGTGACCCGGGGGTCGGCCGGGTCGGTGGCGTCGAGCTCGACGAGGTAGGCGGCGCACCCGCTGTTCTCGTCGTGGTAGCCGATGCCCTGGGCGTGGCCGGGGGGCATCGGGCGGCCCCAGCCGCCGGCCTTGGCGACGGTGTCGAGGACGGCCCGGCCGACGGCGCTGCGCAGCCGGGCGCGGCGGAACGCGACGGCGTCCTGGCCCATCCGGCGGGCGAGTTCGTCCATCATGATCTCGTCGGCGACCCGGACGGTGCCGGAGTAGACCGACCGCCAGCTGCCGGTGGGAACGTCCAGCGGCACTTCGGCGAGCAGCTGGGTGGGGATGCCGACGTTGTACGGGTTCTTCTCGCTGAGCAGGAAGAAGGCCTGGGCGAGGCTGAGCCCGGCGAGCGAGAGGTTGAAGCCGGCGGCGGTGAGCATCTCGCCGAGGCCGTGCCGGAAGTCGGTCTTGACGGTGGCGACGCGGTGCTCGTAGCTGAGCACCTGGCCGAGCGCGTAGGTGGCCCGGATCCGGTGGTGGCTGGCCGGGCGCATCCGGCCGTGGCGCATGTCGTCGTTGCGCGTCCACATGAGTTTGACCGGTCGGCCCGCGGCCTTGGAGATCTGGGCGGCCTCCAGGGCGGCGTCGAAGAACAGCCGCCGGCCGAACGAGCCGCCGCCGCGCACCACGTGGACGGTCACGGCGTCCTGCGGGAGGCCGAGTTCGGCGGCGATGGCCTGCTGGGCGACGATCGGCGTCTGCGCGGCGAACCACAGCTCGGCCCGGTTCGGCCGTACGTCGGCGATGGCGGTCAGCACCTCCATCGGCGCGTGGTTGACGAAGGCGAAGTCGAATTCGCCGTCCAGGTACTGGGTGAGCAGCGGGGGGATGAGGAACGGCGCGTGGGCGGCGCGCAGTTGGGCGCGGATGTCGGGGGTGGAGAGGTTGGCGACCGGGCCCGGGTTCCAGGAGGTGCGCAGCGCGTCGCGGGCCTTGAGCGCCTGGTCGAAGGTCTCGGCGAGGACGGCGACGCCGCTGGGGATCCGGACCACGCCGAGCACGCCGGGCATGGTGCGGGCGGCCGAGGCGTCCAGGGTCCTGAGCGTGCCGTTGATGGTGGTCGGGCGGGCGACGACGGTGGGGACGGCGCCCGGGATCGCGAGGTCCCCGGCGTACTTGGCGCGGCCGGTGACGATGTCGCGGGCGTCGATCCGGCCGGTGGGCCGGCCGACCAGGCGCAACCGGTCGGCGGTCTTGGGGGAGCTGGACACGGCGGGGAGGGCGACGGCGGCGGCCTCGGTGGCGAGGTCGCCGTAGCCGGCGCGGCGGCCGTCGGGGGCGAGGACGGCGGAGTCGGCGGTGCGCAGGGTGTCTGCCGGAACGTTCCAGCGCCGCGCTGCGGCGGTCACCAGCCGGGCGCGGGCGGCGGCGGCCGCGGCGCGCACCGGGTCGTACAGCGAGCGCACCGAGTTGGAGGCGCCGGTCAGCTGGTTGAAGAGCAGTTCGGGGCGGCCGTCGGAGAGCGGCACGTCCACGTCGCCGATCCGGGCGTCGAGTTCCTCGGCGACGAGCATCGCGATGGCCGTGGTGAGACCCTGGCCGACCTCCAGCCGGGGCAGGTGCAGCAGGGCGCGCCCGGCGGCGGTGAGTTCCAGGACGAGCAGGTGCGAGGTCGGCAGGCCGGCGACGATCAGCGCGTCGCCGAGGTCGAGGATGTCCGGGATGCCGGGCAGGCCGATCAACTGCGAGGGGGCGGCGGCGTCCTGGGCGGCCGCGGCGGCGCGGACGGCGGCCCGCGCGGTGGCGGGCGCGGCGGCGTCGAGGCCGAGCCGGGCGCCGACGGTGAGGGTCGGGGCGGCCAGCAGGTAGGTGAGGAAACGGCGGCGGCGGGTGCCGGCGCCGTCCCGTGCGTCGCCCGGGTGGCCGGTGTCGTCCGAGCGGGCGATGGAGGTGCTGATGGGAAGAGCCCTTCGAGCCGATGACGGCGGCGGATCGGGCGGGCACGGCGGCGTCGGGCCCGGTGCCGGATCGCGAATGCCGTTGAGCATAGGAGGGCGTTACTGACCGGTCAATACGGCAAAACTTGGCCCTTCGGCGGGGTCGGTGACGCCCGAAGGCCGCTGGGCGAGGCGGATTCGGAGCGGGTACGGAGGGCGCGGCGGCGGTACGGCCGGGGCCGGTTCCGGGCCCGCGGGAGGAGCGATTCGCCGCCGTCGTACGGGGGTTCAGCGCTCGCCCGCCGGTGCGGTGGGGCCCGGAAGTGGACCAAGGAGTTCCGCGATCACTGGACCTTACCGCCGGTCCGCCTCCTGCCTAGGCTGGGCCGCGAACCGTTGCGAACACCCGGCCCGCGCGCCGCCCCCAGCCAGGAGACCCGTGTCGACCAGCAGCGCCCCGGCGCCCGCCCTCATCCCGCCCCCGGGGCCCCAACGGACCCTCGCCGCAGCCCAGTTGGCCAGCTCCGTCGGCGACGGCGCCTACTACACCTGCTCCGCGCTCTACTTCACCCACGTCGTCGGCATGTCGGCGACCGCCCTCGGTGCCGGCCTCGCCGTGGCCTGGGCGCTCGGCGCGCTGGCGGGCGTCCCGCTCGGCGCCCTCGCCGACCGCCGCGGCCCGCGCCGGACGGCCGTGGCGCTCGCCCTGGCCACGGCGGTGGTGGTCGCCGCCTTCCTGGTGGTCCGCTCCTACGGGCCGTTCCTGGTCGCGGTCTGCCTCTACGCCACGACGCAGTCCGGGCTCACCGCCGCCCGGCAGGCGCTGGTCGCCACCCTGGTGCCGCCCGCCCAGCGCACCGGGCTGCTCGCCCACCTCCAGTCGACCCTCAACGGGGGGCTGGCCGTCGGCGCCGCCATCGGCGGCATCGCGCTCACCGTCGGCACCCGGGCCGCGTTCCTCGGCGCCTTCGTGGTGACGGCGCTCGGCTTCCTGGCCGGTGCGCTGATCCTGCTGCGGCTGCCCGAAGCCCCGCCCGCCCCGGCCCGGTCGGGCGCCGGGCCCCGGCTGGCCGTCCTGCGCGACCGCCGGTACGCCGCCGTCGCGCTGGTCAACACCGTGCTGCTGCTGCGGATGCCGCTGCTCAGCCTGGTCATCCCGCTCTGGATCGCCGACCGGGCGCCCGGGATCGGCTGGCTCGGTTCGGCCCTGTTCGTCCTCAACACCCTGGCCGTGCTGGCCTTCCAGGTCCGGGCGGCGCGCGGCGTCACCGGCCTGGGCCCGGCCGCACGGGCCGTCCGCTCGGCCGGGCTGGTGCTGCTCGCCTCCTGCGCGGTGTTCGGCCTGTCGGCCCTGGACGTCCCGGTGTGGGCGGTCGCCGCGCTGCTGGTGGCGGCCTCCGTCCTCCAGGTGATCGGCGAGATGCGGCAGTCGGCGGGCTCCTGGCAGATCAGCTTCGACCTCGCCCCGCCCGAGCGGATCGGCCAGTACCAGGGCTTCTTCGGCACCGGCGTGGCCGTCGCCCGCACCCTCGGGCCGCTGCTGCTGACCACCCTGCTGCTGGACGGCGGGCTCGCGGGCTGGCTCGTCCTGGGCGGCCTCTTCCTGGCGGCCGGGTACGCGATGGGGCCGGTCGTCCGCTGGGCCGAGCGGGACCGCGACCGGGGCCGCCCGGCGCCGGTCACCTCCGCTGTCGCAGTCCCGTAGCGGCCCCCGCACCGGCTTTCCCCGCCGGCCCGGCGCCCTCCTCGACGCCCCTGCGCGCCGCCCCGAACCGGCTGCTCAGCCCCGGTCGGGGCCCGCGCCGGCCGCCGCCGCCGCGAGCCCGCCCGAGAATGCTCCGACGGCTGACCGGAAACCGGTGGCCCGGGCCGCCGCCCGCTGGCATGCTGGCCGCGTGGACCGACCCCAGATCTGGCTCGACTTCGCCCCCGAGCTGCACCTCTTCGTCTCCGGGCCCCGGCGGGCCGGCCGCTCGGCGCTGCGCACCGACGGCACCTCGACGCTCGGCCATGTCGTCGAGTCCCTGGGCGTCCCGCTCACCGAGGTCGGCACCCTGCTGGTGGACGGCCGGCCGGTGCCCGGGTCGCACGTGCCGGTCGACGAGGAACACGTCACCGTCCGGGCCGTGGACCGGCCGCAGCCCTCGCCCGCCCCGCCGCGCTTCCTGCTGGACGTCCACCTCGGCACCCTCACCCGCCGACTGCGCCTGCTCGGCGTCGACGCCGCCTACGAGAACCCGGACATCGGCGACGCCGCGCTCGCTGCCCGCTCCGCCGCCGAGCAGCGCGTCCTGCTCTCGCGCGACCGGGGGCTGCTGCGCCGCCGCGAACTGTGGGCCGGCGCCTACGTCTACAGCCACCGCCCCAACGAGCAGCTGCGCGACGTGCTCTCCCGCTTCGCGCCCCCGCTCGATCCGTGGAGTCGCTGCACCACCTGCAACGGCACGCTGCGCGAGGCCGACAAGACCTCGGTGCGCGAGCAGCTGCGGGACGGCACCGAGCGCTCCTACGACGTCTTCGCCCAGTGCGTCGACTGCGGCCAGGCCTACTGGCGCGGCGCCCACCACGCCCGGCTGGACGCGATCGTCACCGACGCCCTCCGCGAGTTCGGCACGTCCGCCGGCGGCTGAGACCGGCGCGGGGCCACCGTCGGACCGGCGCGGGACCGGCGCGTCGAACTACGGGACATCTCAGGGTGGCGGCCGGGCGCCGAGGCGTGTTCTCATCGGCGGTGGGGGGCGGGACCAAGGTACTCCGTGACGTGAGAGAGGCCGGGTCGGATGAGCAGTCAGCCAGTGCAGCAACCGTTCCAGACAGCGGACGTCGGTGACGTCCAGGTGGTGACCGCACCGGACGGGGCCGCGGTGTTCCCGCTGCTGGTCCTGGACGGACAGGGGAGCCTCGCGGTGTTCGAGCTCGCCCCCGGGCAGGTGTCGCACGCGGTGTCGCACGCCACCGTGCAGGAGCTGTGGCAGGTCGTCGAGGGCGCCGGGGAGCTGTGGCGCCGCCAGGGCGGGCGGGAGGAGACCGTCCGGCTCGTGCCCGGGACGGCGGCCTCGATCCCGCTCGGTACGGCGTTCCAGTTCCGGGCCGACGAGGACGCCGACCGGCCGCTGCGGATCGCCGCCGTCACCATGCCGCCCTGGCCCGGCACCGACACCGAGGCCAGGCCCGAGGACGGCCCCTGGAAGGCGACCTCCCGGTGAGCCGGGCAGGGGGGATCCCGCGCCGCCCGCTGGCGGCGCTGGTCGCGGCCGCGGCCGTGCTCGGACTCGCCGTGGCGCCCGCCGCGGCCGCCCCGGCCGCCGAGCCGCACCTCCAGTCGCGCTACGTGACGATGCCCGACGGCGTCCGCCTCGCCGTCGACGTCTGGCTGCCCGAGGGCACCAGGGACGGTGCGAACCTGCCCACCGTCCTGGTCACCCAGCGCTACTGGCGGGCCCGGGTCTACCCCGGCGCACCCGGCAACGGCGGCCGCAGCAGCGACGCCGACGGCTGGAACGCCCGTGGCTACGCCTACGTGGTCGCCGACCTGCGCGGCACCGGCGCCTCCTTCGGCACCCTGAGCTCCGAACTCGGCGCCGACACCGTCGCCGACAGCGGCCCGCTCAGCGACTGGATCGCCGCCCAGCCCTGGTCCAACGGCCGGGTCGGCACCACCGGCGTCTCCTACGGCGGCGACACCGCGATGCTCGCCACCGCCCTCGGCAACCACCACATCACCGCCGCAGCCCCGATCTCCTACGACTTCGACCCGTACGAGGACCTGGTGCGCCCCGGCGGCCTGCTCATCGAGCCCCGGATCGCCCCGTACGCGCTGCTGCTGCGCATCCTCGACCAGGCCGGCGGCACCACCTGCGACACCGACGAGCAGACCTGGCAGGTCTGCGCGGCCACCGGCCTGACCGGGGCCGTGCCCCGGCCGGTCGACGGCCCGGACGGACCGGCCCTGCTCGCCGCCGCGCGCGCCGAGCACACGGGCAACGCCAACCTGGTCGACATGGCCGAGGCCGGCGTGTACCGCGACTACCAGGACGGCCCGAAGAGCTGGACGGTCGGCAGCGTCGGCGAGAAGGCCGACGCCGTCGAGGCCGGCGGCGTCCCCGTGCTCACCGACGCCGGCTGGCTCGACGCGGGCACCGCCAACGGCGTGCTCTCCCAGTTCACCGGCCTCTCCAACACCCAGGACGCCTGGATCGGCCCGTGGAGCCACGGCCAGGGCTACCTCGCCGACCCCTTCCAGCCCGCCCGCCACCTCACCGACCAGGAACGCGCCCAGATCGCCCAGCGGACGTTCGACTTCTTCGACCGCTACGTACGGGCCGACGGCCGCCCCGACGGCACCCGGCACCTGCACTACTACACCTTCAACGAGGGCGTCTGGCGCACCACCACCCGCTGGCCGCTGCCCGGCACCCGCCCGCAGCGGCTCTACCTCGGCGAGGACACCACGCTCAGCCGCCGACGGCCCGATCCGGACGACCGCCCCGGCGCCGACCTGCTGCGCCTCGACCCCACCGCCGGCACCGGCCCGCTGGACCGCTGGAACACCAACCTCACCGGCAACCAGGTCAGTTACCCCGACCGGGCCGCCGTGGACGCCAAGCTCCTCAGCTACACCACCCCGCCGCTGACCGACGACACCCGGGTGACCGGCAACGGCCGCGTCACGCTCGACGTCACCGGCCTCGACGGCACCGCCCAGGGCGCCCTGCACGTCTACCTGGAGGACGTCGCCCCCGACGGCCGGGTCACCTACCTGACCGAGGGCCAACTCGCCCTCGCCGACCGGGCCGTGTCCGACCGGGACGACAACCCCGACTGGCGCCGGCTGCGCACGCCCCGCAGCTACGCGGCCACCGACGCGGCGCCCTTCCCGCAGGGCCGGGCCCGTCGGGTCACCATCGACCTGCAACCCGTCGCGGTGCTCTTCCGGGCCGGCGAGCGGATCCGGCTCACGGTCGCCGCCGCCAACCCGGACTCCTTCCAACTGCTCCCGGCCGACGGCCGGGCGAGCTACCGGATCGGGCACGGCGGAGCCGACCCGTCCTTCCTGGAGCTGCCGGTGGTGCGCGGCACCCCGTAGCGCCGCCGAACGTGCCCGGGCCCGGGAGGCGGCATCGGCCTCCCGGGCCCGGGCTGCTCAGTCCCTGACGCCGGACAGCGCGAGCGGCAGGTGCCGGGGCCCGCGCAGGACGGGGCTGCGCCGGTACTCGGGCGGGTCCTGGAGCAGCCGGGGGCCGTCCAGGCGGTGGATGAGCGCGGTGAGCGCGAGCTGCGCCTCGACCCTGGCGAGCGGTGCGCCGAAGCAGCTGTGCACGCCGCTGCCGAAGCCGAGGTGCTGGTTGTCCTGGCGGTTCGGGTCGAAGCGGTCGGGCTCCTGGAACCGCAGAGGGTCCCGGTTGGCGGCGGCGAGCACCAGGATCAGCGGCGCGCCCTTGGGGACGGTGACCCCGGCGACGTCGATGTCGGTGAGCGCGGTGCGCTGCGGCAACAGCTGGACCGGGGGTTCGTAGCGCAGCAGTTCCTCCACCGCGCGCGGCATCAACTCCGGCTTGTCGCGCAGCAGTTCCAGGCTTTCCGGCTGGCGCAGCAGGGTGAGCACGCCGTTGGTGATCAGGTTGACGGTCGTCTCGTGCCCGGCGATGAGCAGTAGGACCGCGGTGGCCATCAGCTCCGTCTGGGTGAAGCCGCCCGACGGGCCGGGGTCGTTGACGAAGGCGGAGAGCATGTCGTCGGACGGCTTGCCCCGGCGGCTCTCGGCGAGTTCGCCGAGGTACAGCCCCATCTCCATCCGGGCCTGCGTGGCCGCGCGCTGGCGCTCGGTCGGATCGCTGTCGGGAGTGGGGTCGAAGCCCGCGATCAGCGTCTCGGACCAGGCGTGGAACCGCGGCTCGTCCTCGCGCGGCACGCCGAGCAGCCGGCAGATGACGGTGACCGGCAGCGGGTAGGCGAAGTCCTCGACCAGGTCGATCCGGTCGCGGCCCCGGAGCCCGTCGACCAGTTCCCCGGTGATCCGCGCGATCTCGTCGTGCATGGCGTCGACCCGGTCGGGCGCGTGGGGCGGGCCGAAGGGCCGCATGGCGATGTTGCGCAGCCGTTCGTGCTCGGGGTCGTCCCGGCCGATGAAGGCGACCGGGACGCTGCCCTGCATCTCGTCCGGGACGGTGCGGTTGCGGCGGTCCGAGCTGATCCGCGGGTCGTGCAGCAGCGCGGCGACCTCGTGGTAGGTGCCGACCAGGTAGCTGCCGTCGTCCTGGCGGGCCACGCCGTGGTCGCGGAGCTCGGCGTACAGGGGGTAGGGGTCGGCGCGGTTGGCGTAGTCGGTGATCCGGCGGAACAGGGTGTCGGCGGCGGCCATGCGCGGTGGCTCCTCGGGGGTGGCGGCGGTAGTGGTCCTCGACGGGCGGCGGGGCCCGGTGGGCGTGCGCCCGTCGAGCGGTGGCGGGTGGGCTCAGCCGCCCCAGCGCCGCAGGGTCAGCCGCCGGTCGGGCAGGTGGCCGGTGAGGGCGACGGTCGGGCCGTGCGAGAGCACCTTCGGGTCGGGTACGTCGGAGGGGACCGGGATGCGGGAGGCGGGCGGCTCCACGCCGTCCCAGTCGGGCGGGAACGGCGCGGCGGCTTCGATCAGCCGCTGGTAGTGCTCCAGCCACTTGGCCCGGTTCACGCTGACGGCGGCCGTGATCCGGCCCCGGTACCCGTAGACCGCGACGAGCCGGCGCTCCTCGACCGAGCCCTGGGCGAGGACCACGTGGTCGGAGAAGGTGGGCACGCCGACGGACTTGATGTTGAGCCCGAACTGGCTGGACCAGAAGGAGGGGACGCTCAGGTGCGGCCGCCGTTGCGGCCCCGGGCTGACCATGTTGTGCGCCGCCACCTCGGCCTGCGCGACCGCGTTGCCCCAGTGTTCGAGGGAGAGCAGCTGGTACTCGAAGAGGGGGTGCGGGAAGCGGGCGACGTCGCCCGCGACGAAGACGTCGTCGGTGACGATCCCGTACATGTTGAAGGCGCGGCAGCCCGCGTCGCAGGCCACCCCGCGCGGACCGGCGGCGAGCCCCGACTCGGCCAGCCATTCGGTGTTGCGGACGGCGCCCAGGGCGACCACGGCAACGTCCGCCTCGATCCGGGTGCCGTCGGAGAGCTCGGCGCCGGTGAGCCGGCCCGCTCGGCCGGTCAGCGCGGAGACGGTCACCCCGCAGCGCAGGTCGACGCCGTGGGCGAGCTGGACCTTGGCCGCGAGGGCGCCGAAGGCCCCGCCGAGGGCCCCGACCAGCGGGGCGGGGCCGCGCTCGGCGACGGTCACCGCCAGGCCGCGCTCCCGGCAGGCGGAGGCGATCTCGGAGCCGGTGAACCCGGCGCCGATCACCAGCACCCGCTTCGGGCCGGCGTCCAGCCGCTCGGCCAGGCCGGCCGCGTCCTCGGCGGTGCGCAGGGTGAACACCCCGTCGAGTGCGGCCTGCTCGGCCTTCGGCCAGGGCCTGGCCCGGGTGCCGGTGGCGATCAGCAGCCGGTCGTAGGGCAGCTGCTCGCCGTTCGCGAGCAGGACCTGCCTGCCGGCCCCGTCCACACCGGTGGCGCGGACGCCGAGCTTCCACTGCGCGTCAACCTTGCGGCGCCGGGGCAGCGCGGTCTCCTCGGCGCGCACCCGCCCGAGCAGCACCTGTTTGGACAGGGGCGGCCGGTCGTACGGGGGAAGGTGTTCCTCGCCGACCACGGTCAGCTGCCCGGCGAAGCCCTCGTCCCGTAGCGTCTCGGCGGCGCGCAGGCCGGCCAGCGAGGCGCCGACGATGACGATCCGGCCGTTCTTGAGGTCATCGGACATCGGACCGGCCCTCCTCCTCGACCACGATGGCCTGCACCGGGCAGGCCGCGACGGCCCGCCGGACGCGGTCACGCTGGTCCTCGGCGGCCTGCGGGGTGTAGAGCAGGGCCTCCTCCCCGTGCAGCTCGAACACTCGGGGAGCGAGGAACGCGCATTGCGCGTAGCCCTGGCAGCGGTTGAGGTCGACGACGATCTTCACGGTCTCTCCTCCCGGGCACGTCTGTGTCTGTCCTACCGCCGCCGGAGCGGCCGCGCGCCCGGTACTGCTCCGTGGGAGCGGTCGCGGAGAGTGGCCGCCGGGGAACGCCGGGGGCCAGGAGAGCAGTTCGCCCGGCCGGACACGGCCTAGTTCGGCGACTCCAGCCCGAGGGCCCAGCGGTGGGTGGTGTAGCCGCCCATCCGGGTCGGGTGGCGCTCCACGAGCGTCACGGTCAGGCCGTCGGCCGTGCGGCGCAGCGTGCCGGTGAACCGGCGCAGGTCGTCGCCGGACAGTGGGAGCAACTCGGCGAGCACGGTGGCGTCGAGGTCGCGCCCGACGGCGCGCAGCACCCCCGCGTCCAGCACCAGGACGGTGCCGTCGGCCAGCACCACCGGCGCGGGGGCCTGCGGGTCGGCGAGCAGCGGGCCGTTCTCGATCCCCCCGCCGGGCAGCAGCCGCACCACCCGGCTCCCGGTCGGCCGGCGGCGGTCGGTCTCGACGACGCGCAGGCCGCCGCCGACCACGTAGTGGCCGTAGCTGCGCCAGGAGTCGACCAGGGTGGCGTCCCGGTCGTAGGCCCAGGTGTCGAAGGCGCCGTAGCCCTCCAGGCCGAGCACGAAGCGGCCGCCGCCCAGGGCCGTGCCGCGCTCGCCGCGCAGTTCGGCGACCAGGGCGCCGTCGTCGAGGTCCAGCAGCAGGGCCGGGCCGAGGTGGCCCCAGGCGGTGTACTCGAAGGAGTCGGTGGTGACCAGCGCCCGGCCGCCGGAGAGGTGGGCTGCGTTTGGGCGCCCCGCGCAGGGGCGGCGCCAGCGGACCAGGCCCTCGGTGTCGACACAGCTGATCTCGCCGTCCCGGCCGTACAGCGCCAGGCCGCCGTGGCGGGCCAGCGGCCCCTGCGGGCGCCCCTGTGGCCGCCCGCCGCTGCGGCGGTGGTGGTCCTGGACGGTGACACGCCAACTCCCCATGATCCGGATGCTAACGGACCCCAGCGGGCCGTGGAGGGCGTTTGCGGAGGGTGCCCGGACGGCCGGGACGGCGGACAATCTCCCCAGGCGCAGAGGAGGAGGCCGCGGTGGAGTTCGAGGTGTTGATCGAGACCCCGCAGGGGTCGCGGAACAAGTACGTGATGGACTTCGCGGCGGGCCGGATCCGCCTCGACCGCACCCTGTTCACCGCCACCCGCTACCCCGCGGACTACGGCTACGTCGAGGGCACCCTCGGCGGCGACGCGGAGCCGCTGGATGCGCTGGTGCTCGGCGGCGAACCGGCCGTGCCGGGGTGCGTGATCACCTGCCGGGCGGTCGGCATGTGGGTGATGCGGGACGAACGCGGGCCGGACCAGAAGGTGCTGTGCGTCCCCGCCCACGACCCGCGCTACGGAGACCTGCGCGACATCGGCGACCTGCGCGAGTTCGACCTGCTGGAGATCACCCACTTCTTCCAGGTCTACAAGGACCTGGAGCGCGGCAAGTTGGTCGAGGGCTCGCACTGGGCGGACCGGGAGGCCGCGTACGCGCAGATCGCCGAGTCCCGGGAGCGCGCGGCGGGGACGCGCTTCGCCCGGCCGGTGTAGGCGTCCCCGCCGCGCGCCCGGGGCTCAAGAACCGGGCGCGGCACCGGGGCTCAGAACCGGGCGTGGCGCAGGATCTCGCGGACCTGGTCGGCGATGGCGGCCTCGTTCTGCTCGAACTCCGGGGCGGTGAGGCGGTCCTGCTGGGCGGGCAGGCCGGTGAGCACGGGGGTGTGCAGGTGGCCGCCGGGGAGGTCGGGGGCGAGGTCGAGGCGCAGGCGGTTGGAGCGGTAGGCGACCTCGTTGGAGAGGTACCCGCCGCCGCCACCGGCGACGGCGCGGGAGCCGGGGGTGGGGCCGTCCGCGCGGTCGACGGGGTCGACGCCGCCCTCGGGGATCTCGGTGACGGTGGTGTTGAGGCGGACGGGGTAGGGCTGCTGGACGGCCGTCATGGCGTCGGTGGGCAGGGTGGTGCGGATGAACTCCGGGCCGTCGTCCAGGCCCGGGGCGGTGACCGGGTGCTGCCGGGTGCCGCCGGAGAGGGTGCCGGTGTTGTCGGTGGCGGGATCGGCGGAGCGGGCCCGCCCGGCCCAGGCCTCCAGGGTGAACAGGCCCGGGTAGCCCTGGCTGATGCTGGTGATCAGGTCGGCGGCCTGCGGGCCGGGGGTGAGGTGCGGGCCGAAGGCGCGCTCGACGACGCCGTCGTCGAAGTCGCCGTAGCGGACCGGCAGCAGGACGGCCCGGACTTCGGCGGGGCTGCCGTCGGCGAGGGTGATCCGCCGTCCGTGCAGTTGCAGCACGGCCGCGCCGGAGGGGTTGGCGCGGCGCGGCTCGGTGTCGAGGCCGTACGGGTCGAAGCCGCTGACGAAGATCCGCCGGACGCCGGGGGCGGCGGTGAAGCCGTCGTCGAGGCCCCGGGAGGCGTCCTCGAAGCGGGCCCGGAGGTCGGCCGGGTCGACGTCGAACCCGGGCTGCCAGCGGGCCAGTTGGACGGTCATCGCGAGCCTGGTCCAGTACAGCGGGCGGTCGTCGCGGGCGGGGAGTTCGCCGCTGGGCCGCCGGCCCTGGGCCCGGTCCACCCCGGCCTGCCAGAGCGCCCGGCCCCAGGCGCCCGCCACCCGTTCCGCCTGCCGGGTGTTCCGGGCGGCGCACAGGGCGGCGGGGAAGCCCCGGAGCAGGTCGCGCAGGCCGGAGCGCTCGGTGAAGGCGGTCGTCCGCTGGTCCTGGAGCCGGGCCTGTTCGGTGTCCACCGCGGCGGTGCCGACGACCTGGCAGGCGGCCGGGCCGGCCTGGGCGGCGGCCGGGGCGAGCAGGGCGGCGAGGGTGCCGGTGAGGGCAGCGGCCAGGGTGGCGGCGCGACGAAGGCGTGTCATGTTGCCTGACAATAGGTCGGGAGCCGACACCCCGCCAGGGCACCCCGCCCGAGCGCCCCGGCCGGCAAGGCCGCGCCGCGGGCCTGTGGCCTGCTGGAACGTCCCGTCCAGTACTGACGGGAAGTCGGGAACCGGCGCGAGCTCTACAGCGTTGTCGTGGTCGAACAGCGGAAACAGCGGTAATTCGAACGGTTGCGGAGGAGTCCCATGAGTGTGGCCCTGACGAAGGGCGGCAACGTCTCCCTGGGCAAGCAGGCCCCCGGGCTGCGGGTCGTACGGGTCGGCCTCGGCTGGACGGCCGGCGCCGGGTACGACCTGGACGCCAGCGCCCTGCTCTGTGACGCCTCCGGGAAGGTCGTCTCGGACCAGCACTTCGTCTTCTTCAACAACCTGCAGAGCCCGGACGGTTCGGTCCGCCACCAGGGCGGCGCCGGTGGCGGCGACGACCAGGAGCGGATCGACGTCCGGCTCGCGGACGTCCCGGCCGGGGTGGAGAAGATCGTCTTCGCGGTCGCGGTCTACGACGCGGTGCAGCGGCGCCAGAGCTTCGGCCAGGTCCGCGGCGCGTACATCCGGCTCACCGACCCGGAGGGCGGCGCCGAGACGGCCCGCTACGACGTGGCGGCCGAGGCGGGCAGCGAGACGGCGATGGTGTTCGGCGAGCTGTACCGGCACGGTGCGGACTGGAAGTTCCGGGCCGTCGGGCAGGGGTACGCGTCGGGGCTCGCGGGCATCGCCGCCGACTTCGGGGTGGACGTCCTGCAACCGGCGCCCGCCGCCCCCGCGCCCGCCGCGCCTCCGCCGGCTCCGGTCGTGCCCGCCACGCCGGCCATGGCGCCCGCCGTGCCTGCCGTGGCGCCCGCTGTCCCGATGACCCAGCCAGGACCAGGGAGTTCCCCCGTGACGTGTTTCTTCGACCCCTCGCACGGCCTCGGCTCGACGGCGGTGCTGTGGTCGCCGCAGTGGGGCGTGCCGCGCCAGATCGAGACCTGCGCCGCCTGCGCCCAGCGGGTGCAGACCACCGTGCCGCCGTTCTACACCCCGCAGCAGGGCTACCCGCAGCCGGTCCAGCAGGGCTATCCGCAGCCGGTCCAGGGCCAGCCCGCTCAGGGCCAGCCGGGCCAGGGCGGGCGTCGCTTCGGCACCGGCGCGCTGATCGGCGCGGGCGCGGCCGGCCTGGTCGGCGGCGCGCTGCTCAACGAGGCGTTCAGCGACGACACGCCCGAGGTGGTTGTGAACAACTACTACGAGGGCGACGACGACAGCTTCTTCTAGGCCGCTCCCCGGGTCGCCCCCGGACCGCCCGCCCTCCCGCCGGCCGCGCAGTTCGACGAACTGCGCGGCCGACGGCTTTCCCGGACGTTCTCGGGCGCCGTCAGACGCTCTCCCGCCGGTGCGCCCCCGCCCGGGCGGCCGCCTCGGCGGCGGCCGCGGCGCGGTCGGCGGCGGCCTCGTCGAGCGGCTCGGCGGTGGTGAGCATCCGGTAGTAGAGCGGCGCGGAGACGGCCCGGACCACCTCGAACGCGTCGGTGTCCGGCGGGAGTTCGCCGCGTTCGACGGCCTCGGCGACGCACGGCGCCCACTCCTCGACCCGGCGCAGGTAGAAGTGCCGCAGCGCCTCGGCGGCGTCAGGGTCGCAGGTGGCGGCGACGATCACCGCACGGAACAGCGCTCCCTGCCGGGGGTCGGCCAGCGTGCGCTGGACCAGCCGGGCGTTGGCCCGCAGGTCCTCGGCGAGGGAGCCGCTGCGGGTGCGCGGCAGTGACTGCTCGGCCATGTCCGCGAGCAGGTCGGCGACCAGCGCGCTGGTGGTGCCCCAGCGCCGGTAGACGGTGGTCCGGCCGACCTCGGCCCGCTGGGCGACGTCGCCGAGGTCGAGCCCGCTGAAGCCGCGCTCGACCAGGGCGTCCTCGGCGGCCCGCAGGACGGCGGTGCGGACCCGGGCGGTGCGGCCGCCGGGGCGCCGCGTCCCGGGCGTGGGGGTCTCCGGCGCGTCCGGAGTGTCCGGTGCGTCCGGTGCGTCCGGCGCGGAGGGCTCGGCAGTCATTAACGGGATTCCTGTTCCATTAGGTCGATGGGCCCTGCTAAGGTCGAACCATCCTAACGGAATGGGAGTCCCGTTAAGGGCTCCGAGGGGAGAACTGCCATGGAAAGCAGCACGACAACCAGCACGGCAACCGCCATGGAATACCGCCGACTCGGCTCGTCCGGCCTCAAGGTCCCCGCGCTCAGCCTCGGCACCGGCACCTTCGGCGGCCGTGGACCGCTGTTCGGCGCCTGGGGCACCACCGACGTCCAGGAGGCCCGCCGCCTGCTCGACATCGCCATCGACGCCGGAGTCACCCTCTTCGACACCGCCGACGTCTACTCCGACGGCGCCTCCGAAGAGGTCCTCGGCCAGGCCATCCGCGGCCGCCGCGACCAGGTGCTCGTCTCCACCAAGGCCGGCCTGCCGACCGGCGACGGCCCGCAGGACGCCGGCACCTCCCGGGCCCGCCTCACCAAGGCCGTGGACGACGCGCTGCGCCGCCTCGGCACCGACTACCTCGACCTCTTCCAACTGCACGCCTACGACGCCGGCACCCCGATCGAGGAGGTACTGGCCACCCTCGACGACCTCGTCCGGGCCGGCAAGCTCCGCTACACCGGCGTCTCCAACTTCTCCGGCTGGCAGCTGATGAAGTCCCTCGCCGTCGCCGAGCGCTACGGCCGCCCCCGCTACGCCGCCCACCAGGTTTACTACTCGCTGGTCGGCCGCGACTACGAGTGGGAGCTGATGCCGCTCGCCCAGGAGGAGGGCGTCGGCGCCCTGGTGTGGAGCCCGCTCGGCTGGGGCCGCCTCACCGGCCGGATCCGGCGCGGCCGGCCGCTCCCGGCCGACAGCCGGCTGCACGACACTGCCGACTACGGCCCGCCGGTCGAGGACGAACTGCTGTATCGGGTGGTCGACGCGCTCGACGGGATCGCCGCCGAGACCGGTCGCACCGTCCCGCAGATCGCCATCAACTGGCTGCTGCGCCGCCCGACCGTCTCCTCGGTCATCATCGGCGCCCGCAACGAGGAGCAGCTGCGGCAGAACCTCGGCGCGGTCGGCTGGTCGCTGACCGACGAGCAGGTCGCCCGGCTCGACGCGGCCAGCGCCCGCACCGCGCCGTACCCGTACTTCCCCTACCGCCGGCAGGAGGCCTTCGCCCGCCTCAACCCGCCGCTCGTGGGCTGAACCGGGTAATCCGCTTGCCGTGCCGCCCGGCCTGCGGCAAGGTCCGCACCATGTCCGAACTGCACGAACCCGAACTGCACGAACCCGAACTGCACGAACCCGAACTGCACGAACCCGAACTGCACGAACCCGAACTGCACGAACCCGAACTGCACGAACCCGAAC
>NZ_JBWKEQ010000014.1:110839-172954 GCF_056435365.1 Kitasatospora sp. NPDC043949
ACTGCGCCGGCTCGGCTCCGACGACTGGGTGCTCTGGCGCGAGCTGCGCCTGGCCGCGCTGACCGAGGCGCCGTACGCCTTCGGCTCCACCCTGGCGGACTGGCAGGGCGCCGGCGACCACGAGGCCCGCTGGCGCTCCCGCCTGGAGATCCCCGGCGCCCTCGACCTGGTCGCGGTGCTGGACGGCCGCCCGGTCGCGATGGCCAGCGGAGTCCCGGCCGACGAGGGCGGGGCGGTCGCCGAGCTGATCTCCCTGTGGGTCGGCCCGGCGGCGCGCGGCCGGGGCGTGGGGGACCGGCTGATCGGCGCGATCGCCCGCTGGGCCGCCGAGCAGGGGTTCACCACCCTCAAGCTGGCGGTGAACCCCGACAACGACGCGGCCATCGCCCTCTACCACCGCAACGGGTTCGCCGAGACCGACGAGCCCGGCGACCTGATGGCCGACGGCGTGCGGCGCGAACTGATCCTGGCGAGGAAGCCCTAGGTCCTGGCGGCGGCCTAGGTTCGCGCCGCGTCCTTCGAACGCGCGTGGGCCGGAAGGCCGTTGGCGAGGTCCTCGACCATCAGGCGCCAGGCGATGGCGGTCGCCGCGGTGCGCAGCTGGGGGCTGCGCGGGCGGCCGGCGTCGGCGTCCAGCCGGGCGTTGAGCCAGTCCGACCAGGCCTGGGCGAGGACGCGAACCTCCTGGGAGCCGGTCTCGGTGGGGGAGAGTCGGTCGCCGTCGCGGGTGAGGTAGCCCTCGGCGGCCATCCGGTCGAAGACCGGCTCCAGGACCTCGGGCGGCACCCGCTTGCGGGCGGCGATGAGGTCCAGGGAGGCCTGGCCGACGGCCTTGGTGTGGCCGGCGACCTCCATCAGCGCCCAGGCCCCGGCCAGGTCGACCCGGGTGTCGGCGTCGTCGACGATCGAGCGGACGGTGTCGAGGTCCACGCCGCGCACGAGCTTGCCGACGGCGTACTCCAGGTGCGGGTCGGAGTCGCTGGTGGTCGGCTGGGCGAAGCCCTCGCCCATGTCGGTGGAGCCGGCCCGGGCGGTGTCCCGCAGCTGCACCTGCTTGAGGAAGAGCGCGACCACGAACCCGACCAGGGCGACCGGCACCGTCCACAGGAACACGGTGTGCAGGGCGTCGGAGTAGGCCTGGACGATCGGGGCCGCCTGCGCGGCGGGCAGCCGGTGCAGGCCCTGCGGGCTCTCGGCGGCCCGGGTGAGCAGCGCCGGGTCCGCGCCGGTGAGGCGGGCCGAGGAGGCCACGCCCTGGGCGAGTTCGGTCTTGAGGCTGTTGGCGTAGATGGTGCCGAACACGGCGGTGCCGAAGGAGCTGCCGATGGTGCGGAAGAAGGTCACCCCGGAGGTGGCGGTGCCGAGGTCCGCGTAGTCGACGGTGTTCTGCACGGCGATGGTGAGCACCTGCATGCTCAGCCCGATGCCGACGCCGAGCACGAACATGTAGAGGGAGGCGAGCGCGGTGCCCGTGCCGGGTTCGAGCCGGGAGAGCAGGTAGAGGCCGACGGCCATCACCAGGGTGCCGACGATCGGGAACACCCGGTACCTGCCGGTCTTGCTGACGGCGTTGCCGCTGGCGATCGAGGCGAGCAGCAGCCCGATCACCATCGGCAGCGTCCGCACGCCGGAGACGGTCGCCGAGTCGCCGTCGACGTACTGCAGGAAGGTCGGCAGGAAGGTCAGCGCGCCGAGCATCGCGAAGCCGACGATGAAGCTGAGCACCGAGCAGACCGCGAACACCGGGTTCCGGAACAGCCGCATCGGCAGCATCGGTTCGACGGCCCTGCTCTCCACCCAGCAGAACAGCCCGAGGGCGACGGCGCCGCCGGCGAACAGGGTGATGATCACCCCGGAGCCCCAGGCGTACTCGTTGCCGCCCCAACTGGTCGCCAGGATCAGTGCGCTGGCGCCGATCGCGACCAGTGCGATCCCCAGGTAGTCGATCACCGGGCGCACTGCCGAGCGCACCGAGGGGATGGTCCGGGCGGCCGCGATCACCACCAGGATCGCGATCGGCACGTTGACGTAGAACGCCCAGCGCCAGGACAGGTGGTCGGTGAACAGCCCGCCCAGCAGCGGCCCGATCACCGTCGCCACGCCGAACACCGCGCCGATCGCGCCCTGGTACTTGCCGCGCTCGCGCAGCGGGATGACGTCCGCGATCAGCGCCATGGCCGTCACCATCAGGCCGCCCGCGCCGATGCCCTGGAGCGCCCGCCAGGCGATCAGCAGCGTCATGTTGGTCGCCAGGCCGCAGAAGAACGAGCCGGTGATGAAGACGACCGCCGAGATCTGGAAGAGCAGCTTGCGCCCGTACAGGTCACCGAACTTGCCGGCCAGCACGGTGGCCACCGTCTCGGCCAGCAGGTAGGCCGTCACCACCCACGACATGTGCGCGGCCCCGCCGAGGTCCGCGACGATGGTGGGCAGCGCGGTGCCGACGATGGTCTGGTCGAGCGCGGCCAGCAGCATGCCGAGCACGATGGTGCCGAAGACGACGTTGCGCTGCCGGGCGTCCAGCACCGGCGGGGCGGTCGGCGGGGTTTCGGTGGCGGCGTTCATGTCCTCAGCCTCCGGGGCGCCGGGGGAGGCCGCGATCGGGTTCGGCCGTCCGGGTGAGCGGCGGCGCGGGCGGCGCAGCCCGGCTGGCGGCTCCGGGGCCGCGCCGTCCACGATGGCCGTTCGGAGGGGGGCCGCGCGCGGCGGGCGGGCAGCCGGACCGGGATGCCGGACGACGGCCGGCCGCCGGACGCGAAGCCAGACGACCGCCGGACGCCCGGAAGGTGCTCCCATGACGGCCCAACCCCCGTGCAGCACCCCGGAACAGCAGCCCGGCGCCTCCGCCGCGGGCCGGCGGGCCGAGGCGCGGCGCTGGCGGGCGCTGACGGTCTGCCTGGTCGCCGGGTTCATGACGCTGCTGGACGTCAGCATCGTCAACGTCGCCCTGCCGACCGTGCGGGCCGGGCTGCACATGTCCGACAGCGGCCTGCAGTGGGTGCTCAGCGGCTACGCGCTCGCCTTCGGCCTGGTGCTGGTCCCGTCCGGGAGGCTCGGCGACGCCCGCAGCCGCCGGGCCGTCTTCCTCACCGGGCTCGCCCTGTTCACCGCGGCCAGCGCGCTGGCCGGGGCGGCGCAGAACCAGGAGTGGCTGGTGCTGGCCCGGCTGTTCCAGGGCGCGGCCGGCGGGGTGCTGGTGCCGCAGGTCTCCGGCTTCATCCAGGTCCTGTTCCAGGGGGCCGAACGCGGCCGGGCCTTCGGCGCGCTCGGCGCCACCATCGGTCTGTCCACCGCCGTCGGCCCGCTGCTGGGCGGCCTGCTGATCCACCTGTTCGGCCCGCAGAACGGCTGGCGCTGGGTGTTCCTGGTCAACCTGCCGATCGGCGTGGCCGCCCTGCCCATCGCCTACCGGCTGCTCCCGCCGCCCCCGCCGGCGGCCTCGCGGGCCGGGCACCGGGACTTCGACCCGGTCGGGGTGCTGCTGCTCGGTGCCGGGACGGTCGCGCTGCTGCTGCCGTTCGTCCAGGCGCAGCAGTGGCACGGCTCGACGCGCTGGCTGCTGCTGCCGCTGGCGGCGGTGCTGCTGGGGGCCTTCGTGGGCTGGGAGCGGTACTACGCGCGGGGCCGGGAGCCGCTGGTGAGCATGGCGCTGTTCGCGGTGCGCCCGTACGCGGCGGGAGTGGCGCTGTCGCTGGTGTACTTCGCCGGGTTCACCGCGATCTTCTTCATCTTCACGCTCTACCTCCAAGCGGGCCTGCACTACTCGGCGCTGACGGCGGGCCTGGCGGTCACGCCGTTCGCGGTGGGCTCGGGCGTGTCCGCGGCGATCGGCGGACGGCTGGTGCACCGGCTCGGCCGCCGGCTGGTGCTGCTCGGCCTGGTGCTGGTGCTGGTCGGCCTGCTGGCCTCGGCCCTGGCGGTGCAGCTGTGGTCGGGGTCGGCGATCGGCTGGGCGACGGTGGCGCCGCTGCTGGTCGCCGGGGTGGGCAGCGGGCTGGTGATCGCCCCGAACCAGACCCTGACCCTCCAGCGGGTGCCGATCGCCCGGGCGGGCAGCGCCGGCGGCGTCCTGCAGACCGCCCAGCGGGTCGGCTCGGCGGTCGGCATCGCCATCGTCGGCTCGGTCTTCTTCGCCCACGCCCAGGGCCCGCACCCGGACTGGGCGCTGGCCTTCCAGCTGGGCGTGACGGTCGCGGCGGGCCTGGTCCTGGCGGCGCTGCTGGTGGCGCTGGCGGATGTGGCGGCGGGCCGCCGCGACGGGTGAGCACCGCTCCCGGCGCCGGACGGCGGGTCAGTGGTCGCGGCGCTGGACGACGGCCACGGCGACCACCACCGAGGCGAGCGCCCAGAGCGCGAACGTGGCCCAGGATCCGGCGACGGTGGCCGGGTGCGCCGAGGGCAGCGAGTGGGTCAGGTCGACCTGGGCCAGCCGGCGCCAGGCCTGGAGCGGCATGGCGTGCAGGAGGTCGGCCGACCAGCGGTAGCGCTCGTTGAAGAACGCCGGCAGGAAGAACAGCACCAGGACGGTGCCCACCACGGCTCCGGCGGTGTGCCGGATCAGCGCGCCGAGGGCGAATCCGGCGAGGGCGCAGACCGGGGCGAACAGGGCGGCGGCCGCGACGAAGCGCAGCGCGGCGGGGTCGGTGACGGAGACGCCGATGTGCGTGTCGGCGAGGACCGCCTGGCAGGCGCCGAAGGAGACGCCCGCGGTGACGGCGCCGTAGCCGAGCATGACCGCGGTCAGTACGCAGGCCTTGGCGGCGATCACGGCCCGGCGGTCCGGGACGGCCACCAGCGTGGTGCGGATCAGCCCGCTCGCGTACTCGCCGACCAGGACGAGCGCGCCGACGCTGCCCGCGACGATCATCACGACGTCGGCGGCGATCATGGTGAAGGAGTCGCCGAGCGCGACCTGCAGCATGGTCGCCGGATCGCCGTCGCCGACGGTGTAGTGGTCGTAGGTGTACCGGGCCGCCTTGAGGTTGGCGGCGATGACGAACAGGGCGCTCAGGCCCAGCACCCAGACGGTCGAACGCAGGGACCAGAACTTGATCCACTCGGCGGCGAGCAGGTCGCCGAAGCGGGCGCGCGGCCGGGGGAGGGGCCGGGGACGGGACTGGGGGTGGGGGCGGGACTGGGGGGCGGTGGTCGCGGTGCTCATCGGGGCTCTCCGGCCTGGTAGTCGACGCTGTCGGCGGTCAGTTCCATGAACGCCTCCTCCAGGGAGGCGGCACGGGTGGTCAGGGTGTGCAGCAACAGGCGCTGCTCCAGGGCGAGTTCGCCGATCCGGGTGGCGTCCAGGCCGGTCACGGCGAGCGCGCCGTCCGGGCCGGGGCGGACGGTGGCGCCCGCGGCGGTCAACACGGCCGCCAGCCGGTCGGGTTCGGCCGCCCGGACGGTGACGCCGGTGCGGTCGGCCCGGGCGGAGAACTCCGCCAGGCTCTCGTCCGCGATCAGCCGGCCCCGGCCGATCACCACCAGCCGGTCGGCGGTGTGCTCCATCTCGGCCATCATGTGGCTGGAGACGAAGACCGTCCGTCCCTCCTCGGCGAGGCGGCGGAACAGGCCGCGCACCCACAGCACGCCCTCCGGGTCGAGGCCGTTGAGCGGCTCGTCGAACAGCAGCACCGGCGGGTCGCCGAGCAGCGCGCCGGCGATGCCGAGCCGCTGCTTCATGCCCAGCGAGTAGCCGCCGATCCGGCGCCCGGCGGCCTTGGTGAGCCCGACTTCGTGCAGCACCTCCTCGACCCGCGCGGCCGGGATCGCGTTGGCGCGGGCCAGCGCCCGCAGGTGGGCCGCGCCGGTGCGCCCGCCGTGGACGTCGCCCGCGTCGAGCAGGGCGCCGACGTCGCGCAGGCCGCGCGTCCGCGCCCGGAACGGGCGGCCGTCGACGGTGGCGGTGCCGCCGGTCGGGTCGTTGAGGCCGAGGATCAGCCGCAGGGTGGTGGACTTGCCCGCGCCGTTCGGGCCCAGGAAGCCGGTCACATGGCCGGGCCGGACGGTGAAGGTGAGGCGTTCGACGGCGGTGGTGCGGCCGTAGCGCTTGGTCAGCTCGGTGACTTCGATCATGGGCTCCACGGTGCCGGGCGGGGCCGGGCCGCCGCATCGGACCGGCGCTGACACCGCGGGCCCCGGCTGTCACCCCCGGTCGTACAACCACGGTCCGATGACGGCGATTCAGGCCGCCGATACGATCTTCGTATGCTTGCGACGCCCTCTCCGCCCCTGTTCCGGCGCATTCCGCCCGAGGTCTGGGTCGGGCTCGCCTGGTGCGTGGCCGCCGCCTACCCCGCCGTCCTGCTCGGCGGCAACGCCCGGTACCACGGCGGGGCCGCCGCCCACGGCGGACTGGCCTTCACCCTGGCCACCACGGTGGTGGCCTTCGCCGGCGCCGCGCTGGTGCGCCGCCTTCCGGTGCTCGCGGTCGCCCTGCTGTTCGTCGCCGCCTTCACGGAGACCGACGGCTGGGCCGCCGACACCCAGGTGCCGCCGGCCTCCCTGCTGGCCGTGGACGTCGCGCTCTGCCTGATCACCGCCACCCGGCCGCGCCGCAGCTCGCGGACCGCGTTCGCGCTGGTGATGAGCCTGCTCGTGCTGCACATCGGCCTGGTGCACGGCAACACCGTCGGCATCTTCACCGGCACCCACATCGGCTCCGCCGACGGCGCCGCGCTGCTCGCCCTGGTCGCCTGGCTGGTCGGCCGCTCGATGCGGCAGAACCGCGAGCACGCCCGGGCGTTGAGCACCCGGGCGGCCACCGAGGCCGTCACCGCCGAACGGCTGCGGATCGCCCGCGAGATGCACGACACCGTCGCCCACACCATCGGCATCGTCGCGCTCCAGGCCGGCGCCGCCCGCCGGGTCATCGACACCCGCCCGGAACGGGCCAAGCAGGCGCTCGGCGAGATCGAGAACGCCGGCCGGGACACCCTGGCCGGGCTGCGCCGGATGCTCGTCGTGCTGCGCCAGGCCGACGGCGAGACGTCGGCGACCACCCCTCAAGGTCTGGCGAACCTCGACCGGCTGGCCGCCGCGACCACCGCCGCCGGCGTCCGGGTCGAGGTCCGGCGGCGGGGCGAACAGGGCCCGCTGCCACCGGAGATCGACCTCTCGGCGTTCCGCGTCATCCAGGAGTCCGTCACCAACGTGGTGCGGCACGCGGACACCCGCTCCTGCGAGGTCCTGGTCGACCGCCGCACAGCGGGTGAGGTGGCCGTGGAGATCACCGACCGGGGCCGCGGCACCGGCACCGACCGGGGCGGGGGCTTCGGCCTGGCCGGGCTGCGCGAACGGGTCGGCCTGCTGGACGGCGAGTTCGAGGCCGGGCCGCGCCCCGAGGGCGGCTTCCGGGTCGCCGTCCGACTGCCGATCCCCGGGGAGGTGACCGCATGACCCGCGTCCTGCTGGTCGACGACCAGCCGCTGGTCCGGGCCGCGCTGGAGATGGTCATCACCGAGACCGCCGACGTCGAGGTGGTCGGCGAGGCCGGCACCGGTGCCGAGGCCGTCCGGCTGGCCGGTGAACTGCGGCCCGACGTCGTCGTGATGGACCTGCGGATGCCCGGTATGGACGGCATCGAGGCCACCCGCCTGATCACCGGCGGCGGTGGGCCGACCAGGGTCGTCGTGCTCACCACCTTCGACGACGACGACCACGTGTACGCGGCGCTGCGCGCCGGGGCGTCCGGCTTCCTGGTCAAGGACATGGCGCTGGACGACATCCTCGCCGCCGTCCGGGTGGTGGCCGCCGGGGACGCCCTGATCGCACCGAGCGTCACCCGCCGGCTGATCTCCTCCTTCGCGGACCAGCGGCCGGCCCCGGGCCCGGCGGCGGCTTCGGGCCCGGCCGCCGCGTCACCGACCGCCGCGTCACCGACCGGTGCGCCGGTGCAGGCCCCCGCGCCGACACCGGCCGCCCGGCGGCTGGGCGCGATCACCGGCCGGGAGCGGGAGATCCTCACCCTGGTCGGCCGGGGCCTGTCCAACACCGAGATCGCCGCCGAACTGGTCCTCAGCATCGCGACCGTGAAGACCTACATGACCCGGCTGCTCGCCAAGCTCGACGCCCGCGACCGGGTCCACCTCGTCATCCTGGCCTACGAGGCGGGCCTGGTCGTCGTCCCCGGCTGACGTCGGCAGGCTCAGCGCTTGATCGCCACGCCCGCGTACATCGCGATGTCCTGGTCGCGGATCGGCGCGGCCCCGGCGTCCGGGCGCCAGTGGTGGACCAGGGTGACGCCGGGGTCGAGGAGGTCGTAGCCGTCGAAGAAGGCCGCGGTCTCCTTCTGGTCGCGGATCTGCAGCGGGATGCCGCGCGCGTTGTACTCCCGGCCGACGCCGCCCACGCCCACCGGGTCGGTGTCCCCGGTGAACACGGTCAGGGCGAGGAAGCTGCCCGGTGCCAGGGCGTCCATGAAGCGGCGCACGATGCCCTGCGGGTCGTCCTCGTCGAGCACGAAGTGGACGATGGCGATCAGCGACAGCGCCACCGGCTGGGAGAAGTCGAGGACCTCGCGCAGCCGGGGGTTCTGGATGATCGACTCCGGGTCGCGGAAGTCGGCGTCCACGTAACAGGTGCGGCCCTGCGACGTGCTGGACATCAGGGCCCGCGCGTGGGTGAGCACGATCGGGTCGTTGTCGACGTAGGCGACCCGCGCGTCCGGGGCGATCGACTGGGCGATCTCGTGGACGTTGGGCGAGGTGGGGATGCCGGTGCCGATGTCCAGGAACTGCCGGACGCCGTACTCCTCGGTGAGGTGGCGGACGGCGCGCTGCATGAAGTCGCGGGTGGTGCGCATGGAGATCGGCAGCGACGGCCAGGCCTGCACCGAGGCGTGCGCGGCGACGCGGTCCGCCTCGAAGTTGGTCTTGCCGCCGATGAGGTAGTCGTAGACCCGCGCCGAGTGCGGTACGTCCATCCGCAGATCCACCGACGGGTACTCCTCCTGCGGACCGCGCCCTGCCCGGACCTCGTTCGACATGCTCGTCCTCCCGTTGCTGGGGTTCCGTCACCGGCCGCCCTGGTGGCGGGCCTTGGTGCGCATGGTAACGGTGTTTCGGGACGACAAGATGACTATCTCTTGGGGTTAAGGTCCCCTTGAGGACGCATCCTAGGGCTGGGCCGCCGGGCTGCCGGTGGCCGGGGAGCCGCTCTGCCCCGGGAGGAGCGGATGGTGTCCGTACGATCGACCGGCGGCGGCGAGTTCGAGCGCGGCGCCGGTCCAGGCGGCACCGAAGGCCCAGGTCGAGAACCACTCGCACAGGTACAGCGGGCGGACGGCCCAGTCCGTGCCGACGCCGGCCACCCCGGCGACGACGGCGAGCAGCAGGAGCACCAGGATCAGCACCCCGGCCGCCAGGTAGGCCCGGCTGACCCAGGACGGCTGGGTGGAGCGCGGGTTGCGGAAGGAGTAGACGCAGAACATCGCCAGCACGAAGAGCAGCAGTCCGGCGAAGGCGTAGTGCAGCAGGCCGACCGCGCTCTGGAACGCGGTGGCGCCCTGCGGCGCGGTCGGGCACAGGGCGACCCCGAGCGCGAACACGCCGGCGGCGGTGCTCCAGCGGTCGTCCCGGCGGTCGAAGCGGTAGCAGATCAGGAACACCCCGAGCGCGCACAGGCCGCCCACGAAGAGGTTCCGGGTGCTGGTGTAGTACGAGCCGCTCATCGAGGCCGGCCAGAATCCCGCCGTGCTCTGGCCCCTGAGCTCGGCGAACAGCCAGTTCCCCAGGGGTAGTGCGAGCGGCAGCAGGATGCCGATCAGTCCGACGCCGAGTCGTAGGAAGGTGATGGTCCGTTCGTCCTGGTTGGTGCCTCCCCGGGCGTCGACCGCGTCGCGCTCCGGGTCTTCCGCCGTCCGCCGTTCGTGGGTCACGGACGCCTCCTTGCCCTCTGCACTTATGAGCAGCTGTCAGCTGGTGTACCCACGGTGCGGCCCCTGTCCACACCACCGGAACGGGCGGTTTGAAGACGGGCCCCAGCGGCGTGACGGGGGTCAGCCGGTGGGACTGGCGGACCTGGCGATGAGGGAGTTGAGCAGGGCCGCGCCGCGCTCGGCGTCGTCGACGCTCACGGCGAACTCGCGCCCGCGCCGGGTGCGGACCACCAGGCAGACGCCGCGGCGCAGCATCACGGTGGTGCCGAGGCCGTTGACGCGGTAGCCCCAGCCACCGGCCTGGGCGGGGGTGCGCAGCTCGGCGCGGGCCGAGTCGAGGTCGGCGGGGGACCAGCGCCGGCTGGGCCAGCCGAACGGGCCGAAGCCGACGGACAGGCCCTGCGCGGTCACCCGGGCCTTGACCGAGGCCGAGCACAGGACGATGGGGGAGGTGGTGACGAACGGCACGACCGTCGCCCAGCTGAACCCCATCAGCCCGCTGGCCGGGGCCAGCACGCCGACCAGCGCGCCCAGGGCGAGGACGGAGGCGCCCAGTTGCAGCCACGGGTTGGCGGCCTGGGAGAGCCAGACCAGCTGCTCGCCCGGCGCGGTCGCCGGCGCCGGGATCCGGGCCGCCGGGCTCGCCCCGGTCGGGGAGTCGATGCGCGGGCGGACGGCCAGCCAGGTCAGCAGGCCGGCCAGGCCCGCCGCCACGACCAGGACGACCACCTCGAAGCCCATCGGCGCGGCCTCCTGCCAGCGCGCGCGGTCCAGGTTGGCGTGCACGATGGAGGTCTGTGCCCCCGTCAGGAGCACCCCGACGGCCGCCAGTGCCGCCCCGGTGGCGCCGCCCGCCGTCCCGGCCCGGAACCGGCGGGCGGCCGCGGCGGCCAGCACCAGCACCAGCCAGACCCCCGCCGGGAACAGCGCGGCGGCCGTCAACGACATGGAGCCGTCCGGGTCCTGCCCGCTCCAGTGGGCGGCGAGCGGGTCCGGCAGCCGGTGGCGCGCGGCCCACGGCAGCGCGATCAGCAGGGCCAGGACGCCCGCCGACCAGGCCACCGCGCCCCAGAGCGCGCCGCGCCCCGCCCCGGGCTCCCGGCGCTCCTTCGCTATGAGCTTCCCGTCCGTCACGACATCCCCCTGATCATGTCCACGAGATCGTTCCTGCTGTAGCCGGCCCGGGCGGCATCGGCAACCAACTGCCTTACCCGATCGGCGAGTTCGGAGCGCGCGTCGGCGCCTTCGGCGACCGTGACGCCACGGCCCCGGCGGAACTCCAGCACGCCCTCGTCGCGCAGCGTGCGCAGCCCGCGCAGGACGGTGTTGGTGTTCACGCCCAGTGCCCGGGAGAGCTCTCGGGCCGGTGGCAGCCTGTCGCCGGGGGCGCACTCGCCCTCGGCGACGGCCCGCCTGATCGCGCCCGCCACCTGCTCGTGCAGGGGACGGGCGTCACCGGTGTCCAGCTTCAGCAACATGGTGCTAATGACGATAGCACCATCCGGATCTTGCGGCGGTCCCCTCGTGCCCCCCGGCACCCGCCGGAGCGCCCGTCCCCTCGCGCACCCCGGCGTCCCGGCGGAGCATGGACACCGAGGAGGTGGCGGCACGGCGGTGAGCGGACGACTGCGGGTGTTCCTGGGGGCTGCGCCGGGGGTCGGCAAGACGTGCGCCATGCTCGCCGAGGGCCGGCGGCTGCGCGACGACGAAGCCCTCGACGTCGTCGTCGGACTGGTCGAGACCTACGGCCGCCGGGGCACCGAGCACCAGCTCGGGGACCTGCCCGTGCTGCCCCGCCGCACCGTCGGCCACCGCGGTACCACCCTCACCGAACTCGACGTCGACGCCCTGCTCGCCCGCCGCCCGCAGCTCGCGCTCGTCGACGAACTCGCCCACACCAACGCCCCCGGCGGCCGCCACCCCAAACGCTGGCAGGACGTCCGGGAACTCCTCGACGCCGGCGTCGACGTGGCCACCACCGTCAACATCCAGCACCTGGAGAGCCTCAACGACGTCGTCGAGCAGATCACCGGCGTCGCCCAGCGCGAGCGGATCCCCGACGAGGTGGTCCGCGCCGCCGACCGGATCGAACTCGTCGACCTCAGCCCGCAGGCCCTGCGCACCCGGATGGCCCAGGGCGCGATCTACCCGCCCGACCGGATCGACATCGCCCTGGACCACTACTTCCGGGCCGGCAACCTCGGCGCCCTGCGCGAACTCGCCCTGCTCTGGCTGGCCGACCGGGTCGAGGAGGAACTCGCCGACTACCGCGCCCGGCACGGCATCCGGGCGCCCTGGGAGACCAAGGAACGCATCGTCGTCGCCCTCAACGGGGCCCCGCAGGGAGAGCACCTGATCCGCCGCGGCGCCCGCACCGCCACCCGGGTGCACGGCGACCTGATCGGCGTGCACGTCCGGCCCGACGACGGCGCCACCGTCCACGAACCGCCCGCCCTCGCCGGCCAGCGCGCCCTGCTGCACGAACTCCACGGCGGCTACATCGAGGTCGACGGCAACGACGCCGCCCGCGCCCTGGTGGACTTCGCCCACGCCGAGAGCGCCACCCAGATCCTGCTCGGCCCGACCAGCCGCAGCCGCCTGCGCGAACTGGTCTCCGGCTCGGTGATCAACCGCGTCATCCGGATGGCCGGCCCGATCGACGTCCGGGTCGTCCCCCCGCCCCAACCCGGCCTGCTGGCCGTCCCGCCCGCACCCCGGCGCCGCCGCCCGGCCGCCGTCCCGCCGCGCCGCCGGCGCCTGGCCTGGCTGGCCGGCCCGGCCGCAACGGCCGCCCTGGCCTGGGCGCTCTCCCCGCTGCGCGACTCGCTCGCCCTCCCCGGCGCCCTGCTCTGCCTGCTGCTGGCCGTCGCCGCCACCGCTCGGCTCGGCGGCCTGCCGCCCGCCGCCGCCAGCACCGCCGCCGGGGCGCTCGCCGCCGACTACTTCTTCACCGCGCCCTGGCACAGCCTCGCCGTCACCCGCGGCGCCGACCTCGCCGCGCTGCTGCTCTTCCTCGCCGTCGCCGGGATCATCGCCCACCTCATCGACGGCCTCACCCGCCGCTCCCAGCAGGCCGACCGGGCCCGCGCCGAAGCGGCGGTGCTGGCCCGGCTGGCCGGGGCGGCGGTCGAATCCGGCGCCCGCGCAGTGCCCGACCTGGTCGCCGACCTGCGCCAGGTGTTCGGCCTGGAGGGCGCCGTCGTCCTGGTCCGCACCGGCCAGCTGTGGCGCCCCGCCGCCGCGTCCGGCACCGCCCTCCCGCAGCGCCCCGAAGAGGCCTCGCTCGCCGTCGACCTCGGCCCGGACGCCGTCCTGGCCCTGCGCGGACCGGCGCTCACCGAGCAGGACACCCGACTGCTCGGCCCCTACGTCACGCAGCTGCGACTGGCCCGGGAACGCGAACGGCTGGCCGCCCAGGCCGCCGCCGCCGAGACCCTCGCCCACACCGACGCCCTGCACACCGCGCTGCTGGAGGCCGTCGGACAGGACCTGTGCGCCCCGCTCGCCGCGCTGCGTCGCGAGGCCGCCGACCTGCCGGGGCCGCCGGGGCGGCGGATCGCCGCCGAGGTGCGGCGGATGGAAGGCCTGGTCGCCGACCTGCTGGACCTCGACCGGCTGCGGGCCGGCGAGCAACCGGTGCTGCTGCGTCCGACCGCGCTGGCCCCGGTGCTCGCCGCCGCGCTGGCCGCCCTGCCCGCCGAGCAGAGCGGCGAGCAGCGCGACGTGCGCCTCGCCCTCCCGGACGGCCTGCCGCCCGTGCTCGCCGACGCCGGCCTGCTGGAACGCGCCCTCGCGGACGTCCTGGCGGGGGCCGCCGGGCCCGCCCTGGTGGACGCGGGCGCGGTGGGCGGGCGGATCCACCTCCGGGTGAGGGCCCCGGGCCCGGCCGCCGACGGCACCGGCCTCACCGTGGCGCGGGGCTTCGTCGAGGCGATGAACGGCGAGCTCACCGTCGAACCGTCTCCCGCCGGCGGCACCGCCTACACCCTCGACCTCGCCCGCGCCCCGGCCTGACGTTACGGCTGATCGCCCGTGATCCGGTATCCGGGGTACCGCGTCGCCTCCCGGTTCCTGTCTCCTGCCTCCCGGCTCCCGTCCGCCGAACGGGTGAAACCAGGTGCCGGCGGGAGGCAGGCGTATGGAGCGCGTTGGGAAGGCGGCCCGGCGCGTCAGGAAGGCGTCAAGGACGGGCGGCGGCCGGCCGGCGCGGCGGTTGGGTGGAGGACGACACACCAGGTGACGCGCCAGGTGACACACCGGGCGACACGCCGGGTACCGGAACGACGACGCGAGGACGGACCATGCACGGCAACGGGCGGCACCAGGGCAGCGGCACCGGCAGGGTGGTGGTCGGGGTCAGCGGATCGCTCGGCAGCCTCGCGGCCCTGCACCGCGGCGTGGCGGAAGCCCGCGGCCGTGGCGCCGAACTCGTCCCGGTACTCGCCTGGGAGCCGCCCGGCGGTGAGTTCGGGTATCGCCGGTCGCCGTGCCCGCCGCTGCTCGCGGCGGTGCGGGAGGCGGCCGAACAGCGGCTGCGGGACGCCCTCGACGCGGCGTTCGGCGGCGCCGACCCCGGCGTGCCGCTGCGCCCGCTGGTGATCAGGGGCGAGACCGGGCCCGCCCTCGTCCAGGCCGCCGGCCGGCCGGACGACCTGCTGGTCCTCGGCCGGAGCGGCGGCCTGCTGCGCCGCCGGCTGCGGCGCTCGGTCACGGCGCACTGCGCGCGCGAGGCGGGCTGCCCGGTGCTGACCGTCCCGGTGCCCGAGCTGCTGCACGAGCTGGAGGCGCTGCACCGGCGCACCCGGTGGCACCTGCCGGTCGGCCCGGCGCCCGAACTCGTCGCCGCGAAGGGGTAGGGCGTGCGGATGTACGCGGCCCGGCCGGGCGGGCGGCGCTACCACCCGGTCCTGGAGCGGCTCTCCGCCCCGACCTCGGGCACGGTGGCGCTGCTCGCCGGCGGCGTCCTGGCGATGGGCCTCGGCGGGCTCGGCGAACTGCACTCCGGCGGACTCGCCTACGTCGCCTACCTCGGCCTGTGCGCGATGCTCGGCGCCTTCTCCCGGCCCCGGGCGGCGCCGCTGATCGGACTGGCGGCCTGGCTGTGCTGCAACGCTTTCGCCGAGCACCGGCACGGCGAACTGGGCTGGGCCGGGACCTGGCCGGAGGGCTCGCACTTCGCGATGTTCACCGCCACCGCCCTGCTGGTGGCCCTGCCCACCACCCTGCCGCGCCGGACGGTCCGGGTGGCGCGGCTGCGCCTCGACCAACTCGGGTGAAACCCCACAGACGGTCCCTCACCGGCCTTCGGGTCGGCGGGCGGACCACGCCGAGACCAGGGCTCCGGCCGGTACTCCGGAGCCCTCGGCAACCGGTGGAAAACAGGTAGGAGGCGCGCGGCGCCGTGGCGGCGGAGCGGTCGCCGTTCGGACAGCGGGCCCGCCGAGCCAGGCGGGCACCGCCGCGACCGCACCACGGCCCGCGCCGCGCGTCGTCCGTCCAGCCCAGCAGCCCGGCAGCCCGGCAGCCCAGCAGCCCGGCAGCCCAGCGGCCCAGCGGCCCGGAAGTCCTGCCCCCGGGCCGCCCGCCGAGGGCGGCGTTACGCTGAGACGACCAGATCCGTCCTCGCGGCCCCCGCTGCGCACTCAAGGGGGTGGGGCCAGTGCCGGCGTCCCCGACCAGCCCCCCGACCGGCGGTCCCCGTGACCGTCCGACGGGTTCCGGGGCGGGCGAGAAGGGCCTGAAGAGCGGCGCCCTGGGCCTGCTGTCCTCGGTGTGCATCGGCCTCGCCTCCACCGCCCCCGCCTACAGCCTCGCCGCGACCCTCGGCATCGTCGTGGTCGGGGTCGGCCTCCAGGCACCCGTCGTCACCGTCCTGGCGTTCATCCCGATGCTGCTGATCGCCTACGCCTACAAGGAGCTCAACGCCGCCGACCCGGACTGCGGCACCACCTTCACCTGGGCCGCCCGGGCGTTCGGCCCGCGCACCGGCTGGATGGGCGGCTGGGGCATCGTCGTCGCCGACGTCATCGTGATGGCCAACCTGGCGCAGATCGCCGGGGTGTACGGCTTCCGGCTGGTCGGCCTGGACTCGCTCGCGGACAGCCGGGTGTGGACGGCCACCGCCGGGGTGGTCTGGATCGTCCTGATGACCGCGATCTGTTACGTCGGCATCGAGCTGTCCGCGACCCTGCAACGCCGGCTGCTGGCCGTCGAGGTGGTGATGCTGGTCGCCTTCTCGGTCACCGCGCTCGTCAAGGCGTACGGCTCCGCCGCGCCCCCGACCGCCATCCCCGTCGACGCGTCCTGGTTCAACCCGTTCAACGTGCCCTCGACCTCGGCGTTCACCGCCGGCATGCTGGCCGCGGTCTTCATCTACTGGGGCTGGGACACCGCCGTGTCCGTCAACGAGGAGACCGCCGACTCCGCGCGCACGCCCGGCCGCGCGGCCGTCATCTCCACCGTGCTGCTGCTCCTCATCTACGTCCTGGTCGCCACCTCGGCGCAGTCCTTCGCCGGGGTCGGCGCGGACGGCATCGGGCTCGGCAACCCGGCGCACTCGGGGGACGTGCTGTCCGGCCTTGGTGACGCGGTGTTCGGCACCACCGGGATCGGCGCGGTGCTCAGCCGGCTGCTGATCCTGATGGTGCTGACCTCGGCCGCCGCCTCCACCCAGACGACGATCCTGCCCACCGCCCGCACCACCTTCTCGATGGCCACCCACCGGGCCATCCCGACCGGCTTCGCCCGGGTGCACCCGCGCCACCGGACCCCGACCTGGTCGACGGTCGCCATGGGCCTGGCGTCGATCGCCTTCTACGTCCTGCTCACCGCGATCAGCGGCAACGTGCTGGCCGACTCGATCGCCTCGGTCGGCCTGGGCATCGCCTTCTACTACGGCCTGACCGGCTTCGCCTGCGTCTGGTACTACCGCCGGGTCCTCACCCGCAGCGTCCGGGACTTCGTCTTCAAGGGCGTGCTCCCGCTGGTCGGCGGCCTGATGCTGCTGTACTTCTTCGCCTACGGCGCCTTCGACGTCTACGCCGATCCGGACTACGGCGCCACCTCGATCGACCTGCCGGGCGTCGGCCGGGTCGGCGGGGTGACGGTGATCGGGCTGGGCGCGCTGCTGCTCGGCGCGGTGCTGATGCTGGTGCAGCGGGTGGTGCAGGGGTCCTGGTTCCGCCACCCGGACGTCCCGGTGAGCGCCGCCGACCCGGCCTCCGCGCCCTGAGTTGCCGGTGCCCCGAACCGGCTGGTTCTGACGTTTCCTTGACGCGCAGTCACGTGTAAAGGACTAGCAAAGCAGGCATATAGTTCGGGCAAAGCATCGTGGTGGGAGGGGCCGGATGGAGACGACGCTGGAACCGGACTGGCGCACGCTCGGCGTCCTGGGCGCGGCCCGGGGCGCGCGCGGCGGGGGCGACGGCCGCCTCGGGACGGAACACCTGCTGGCCGCCGTCGCCGGGGCGAAGGGCCCGGCCGGCGAGGCCCTGACGGCCGCCGGGGCGACCGCGACCGCTCTGCTCGCCGTCCTGCGCGACCGCCAGGGCGGGGCCGACGCGACACGCTGGGACTCGGACGACGGGGCCGGTGCGAGCGTGCCGGCCCGCGACGCGCTCGGCCCGACCGGGGAGCGCGGCGTGCTGCTCAGCGGCGCCGCCGCCCGCGCCCTGACCGGTGCCATGGAGCGGGCCCGACAGGACGGCGAGCGGAAGTTCAGCGCCGAACACCTGTTGCGCGCCCTGCTCGCCGATCCGCGCGCCCGGGCCGCCGAACTGCTGCGCGCGGCGGGCGTCGCGCCGGGAGCGGTGCTGGAGCGACTGGCGGCGCCCGCCGGCCCCGACGCGCCGGACGGTCCCGGTGCCCCGGGCGCCCCCGACGACCGCGACGACCTCGACCCGCTGCTGCGCCCCACCCGGGACGCGCTGCTCGGCCGCACGCCGTACCGGCTGCCGCGCTGGAAGCGGCTGCTGGTACCCGGCTTCGCCAAGGTGAACATCGCGGCCGCGCCGATGGCCTGGGTCCGGCTGGAGGCCGACGGGCAGGCGCAGCGCCTCGGCCGCCGTGCGCCCGGCACCGAACACGTGCTGCTGGCCGTTCTCGCCGTGCACGAAGTCGCCTGCCGGCACCCGCAGTTGGCCGGCGAGGGCGGCGTCGACCCGGCCGAGCGGCACGCGGGCGGGGTGCGGCTGGCCCGGCTCGGCCTGGACTACGCCCGGGCCCACGCCGCGCTCACCGCCGGGCGGGTGCCGCTCGCGGCCGACCCGCGGGCGGTCGAGGCCTACCTGTCCGGCGCGGCGGACAGGCAGGGAACCGGGCCGTTGGTGGAGACGCTGCTCTCGGAGGAGACCCGGGCCCGGCGGCTGGTCGAGGCCCTGCGCGGCGACCGGCCCGATCACCCCTGATTGCTGTAACTGAACGGCGTTGGGACTAGGGCGTGTTTCATAATTCGCGTCGGATCAGCGCGCGGCGTTGGGCGCCCGGCTGGGCGTGCCGGCGAAGCGTCCTCGTACTGGGCCGTACTTGGACGTTTCGCCGGTGCGTCCAGGCGGGATGCCCGGCGTCGCGCGCCCGGCGGGAATTATGAAACACGCCCTAGACCGCGGGGACCATCCCGAGCAGCTCGCTCAGGCGGCGGACCGTGGCGGGCGACTCGCGGTGCAGGCCGGCGACGTCGAGGCCCTCGTCTCCCAGGATCATCAGCAGCGCCTGCTCCCCGATCGCCAGCACCACGACGTAGCCGCTGTTGCAGCGGGTGACCACGTCACGCAGGCCGCCCACGCCGACCTCGGCCGCGGTGCGCCGGCCGAGGCCGAGCATGGCGGCCGACAGGGCGGCGGCCGACTCGGGGTGGACGGCGGCCGTGTCGGCGGCCACCAACAGGCCGTCGGTGGTGGAGATGACACTCTCCGAGATGCCCATGACCCGGTCGCGGAGGGACTTCAACTCGTCGACCAGTACGGCGGTCGGTGTCTGGCTGCTCATGGTGCGCTCTTCTCACTCTGCTCGGTCGTCTCGGTACGCGCGGTGTGCTCGGCGCGGTGTGCGTTCGGTGGGCCGTCGGAAGCCGCCGCCGCTCCCTCGGATCGGGCGGGCCGGCCGCCGGGGCCGCCCGGACCACCCGCGCCGCGTCCGCTGCGGACGCGGCGCGGCAGCGGCCCGGTGTCGGCCGGCGGCGGTTCGCTCGTCGCTATGCGCGGGGCCACGCTCGGTGCCAGGGGAGCCGGGTGCGCCGGTTCCCGGTGGAGCAGGTGCCGGGCGTCCATCCGTACGACGTCGAGGAGTACCGCGAACACACCGCGTCCCAGGGCGAAGCCGAGGTCGCGCGCGGTGCGGCGGCCGGTGGCGGCGGCCAGGATCTCCCGGTAGCGGACCGGGATCCGCAGCGCGCCGGATTCGGCCCGGGCGGCAGGACGGATCCGGATGCGGGCCAGTTCGCCGGGCGGTCCCCAGAGGCGGGTCAGCAGGGCTGTCCGCCGGGCGGTCTCCGTGAAGAGCCGCTCCGGCTCGATGCCCGGGCGCAGCGCGATCCTGGCAGGCGGCGCAGCCTCGGCCGTCTCCCAACTGCCGGGCGGGCTCAGCACCAGGGCGAAGGCCCCGTCGAAGGCGGCGGCGGCGCAGACGGCTTCGAGCTCGGCGGCGCCGATCGACCCCTGAGCCACCAGGGCCGCGCCGAGGTCGCCGCCCCAGGTCGGGGGAGCGTCGGTCGGTCGGCCGACGGACGCGGCCACCTCGGCGGACGCCCACTCCTCCTCGCCGACGCGCCGGGACTTCAGCAGCAGGGTCGCGGCGGTCGGGGCCCCGGGGGTCTCGATCGCGGTGACCAGACCCTGCTCCAGGTGGATCGTGCCGCCCGGTGCGCTGGAGACGGTGACCGAGCCGGTGAACTCCGTCCGGCGCAGCGCGAGCAGCAGCGCGGGCACGTTGCGCGCGGTGGGCGGAGCCGGCGTCGTGGGAGCTGCGGGGATGGCGGGCGGCGCCGTGTCGTGGGACGGGTCGGTCATGCCAGCAAGTCCTGCGCGCGGTCGGCGGTCTGGCGGACGGCCAGCGCCAGGTTGGTCCGTTCCCGGTCCAGCACGGTGGCCAGCAGCAGGGGGTCGCCCTTCCGGGACACCACCTGGACGACCTGGTGATGGCGGGTGCTGGTGACCACCAGGCTCTCCAACTCGCTCTCCGCCCCTGCCTCGTACAGCCGCTCGCCGATCAGGTTGGTCAGCTCGGCGAGTTCGGCCCCGGTCCCGAGCAGCCGGTGGTCCCCGGCGGACTGGTAGCTGAGACCTGTGACGGCGTCGACGAGCGCGGCACCGACCACTCCGGGGGAGCCGAGCACATCGGAGAGGGAAGCTTCGAGTGCGCGCACCAGTACCCCTTCACGTTCTGAACCCCGGTAGCGTACTTTATTCCATCATTTTCACGAGGCGACCACAACCGGTGACTTCTTGCTATTTTGTTCCTGCACACGGGAGTTCTGCCCGGAAGTCACGCAAAGGACGAACAGCGCATGAACATTGACGACGCACTCAAGGACGCGATGGCCATCGAGGGGGCCATCGGAGTGGCTGTGGCCGACTACGATAGCGGCATGTCGCTCGGGTTCCTCGGCGGGGGGCAGCAGCTCGACCTGGAGATTGCGGCCGCCGCCAACACCGAGGTCGTTCGTGCGAAGATACGCGCCTTGGCCGCGCTGTCGATCGACGATGTCATCGAGGACATCCTGATCACCCTCGGCACCCAGTACCACCTGATCCGCCCGCTGACCCGCAGTCACGGCTCGCTCTTCCTCTACCTGGCGCTGGACCGCTCGCGCGCCAACCTCGCGCTCGCCCGGCACGGTCTCAAGCGCATCGAGGCCGCTCTCGACGTCTAGCCGAGGCGGCCGACGGCCAGGGTGTCCGCGCCCCGTCCGGAAGGCCTGCGCGGAAGCCCTGCCTGAAGGACTGCCCGAAGGCCCGCCCGGAGGGCCCGCGCGGGCCGCGTGTCGCGCGTGGAATTCCGGGCGGAGCGAATGCGGGACGTGACGAACCGGCTACGGAGATCCGTCCGTGGGAATCGGGCCTCGAATATCGCCGGTGTGCGCCGACCATGAAAATGCGTGACTTTCCGATGACTGCGCGTCATATTCGCCCCGGCTGTTCCGGCCGGCGCCGGAGCGCCGGAATACCGTGGTCGAACCGCCGGAGCGCCGGTGTTTCGGCGGTGCCGCGGAATCGGCTCGACCACGCCGCGCGCGGCACGAAGGCGCGCCGCCGAGATCCGGCGGCGGGAGCGTCCCCGGACGCGGACGACGGGTGTGTGTGTCCGCGCTGGCCCCAGGTGCGGGCGCGCGGCGGCGTCATCGCGAACCCGGCCTCGTTCTCGAAGACGATTCAGGCGGGCAGCCTCACAGGACGGCGACCGCCAGTGTGATCGCGGCCAGCACCATCAGCAGCCCGAGCGCCACGAAGCCGTACTCCAGGGGTCTGCGCTCGCGGCCTTCCACCAGGACCTGCCGGGGGTCGGCCGGGTCGTAGCGGACCTGCACGTGGCCGCCGTCCGGCAGCGGGTGGCGCGGGGTGGACGGGACGGGGGAGAAGACCTCCACCACCCGGCCGTCCTCGGTCTCGAACTGCAGCAGCGGGCGCGGCGGCAGCGCGCGGTCCTCCGGGGCGGGGACGCGGGCGCGCACCAGGGCCAGGGCCGGGACGCCGACCCGGCGCAGCCGCCGGAGGTCGCGTAGGCCGACCACCCCGGCGAGGTAGGCGACCACGCCGCCCAGGCCGCCGAACACCACCACGGCGAATCCGGCCGTCCCGCCCACCGCGCCTCCCTGTCCGAATCGCCCCCGGACACCCCAGTATTGCCGACCGCAGGGACTCCTGACGCCTGGAACCCGCCCAGTTCACGGCGGAGCCCCGCCACTCCGGAAAAAGGGGTGACGGGGCCCTCAGGGCATCGCGCGTACGTCAGACGTCGCCGAACTCGCCGGTACGGACGGCGGCAACGAAGGCCGCGAAGCCATCGGGGGAGAAGGCGAGGGCCGGGCCCTCGGGGTCCTTCGAGTCGCGGACGGGGACAACACCGGGGACGTTGGCGGCCACCTCTACGCAAGCGCCGCCGTTGTCGCTGTACGAAGACTTGAACCGCTGAGGCTCGGTGGTCGCGGTAGATCCTCTCTTGGATTCCTGCCTGTGTTGAAACACCAGGATGAGACCAGGGTGGCCTACGACGGGATCGTCGAGCTCTGTGCGTTGATGTTCACTGGCCGACGGTCCAGAAGAAGTTGATCAGCGTGACGGCCGCTCCGCACAGGATCGCGGCACCGTACGGTCTTGCCTGGGACGCGCGGTTGGGGTCAGTATCGATCACGGCTTGGTCCTCCTGTCGGCGTGTGGACGTGGCTCGTCCGACAGGCAGGTGCACCGACCGAGTCCCTCCGCGACCGCAGACGGCGACCCCATCGGGACGGGGCGATGCGCCGGAGGTCGGGAATGGCCGCGACATACCATCGCAGTGAATACGAAGCGCCAGGCCGAGATTCCGGCACCGGTGTGAGGGAGGGCCAGGATGTTCGGTTCGCAGAAGAAGCTCAACGATCTGATGGCGCAGCTCAGGCCCGACCTGAGTCGGGAATCGCTCGGTGTCGGGCCCGACTTCCCGGGCGTCGCCCCGAACCCGTTCCTGAGCAGTGATGCACGGAAGCGCAACGCGGAACTGCGTACGGGGGCGCTTGCGCTCGGCGTTCTCGTCGACTGGCGGGAGGTCAACAGCAGTCCACGCGTGGTCCTGATGCTCGACGTGGAGACCGCCGGCGGCATCTCGTTCCGCGGTATCGCGGACGAAGGCCTCACGATCACCGAGCTCACCCGACTCGCCCCAGGACAGACGTTCCCCGTGCGCTACCGGCCGGCCGTCATGGACCACTACGTCGCCCTTGCCCGGGACGCGGACCCCGCCCACGTGCAGCAGCTCGCTGACGAGATCGCGAGCCGCAAGCGGACCTGACCCGAAGCCATTGGCCGGATCCCTGGAAGCCTCTTGAAGATCCTGCTCTGACTGCCCGACTCACCCCGGATCGCCGGTAAGTGTCGATCAGGTCGAACTGGTACAGGCCGGGCGTGCTTTCAACAGCTTCATCAGGGAGCGGTCGGCCAGGAGACCCCGCCACTCCGGAAAGGGGTGGCGGGGTCCCAGGGCAGCGCGCGTACGTCAGACGTCGCCGAGCGGGGTGTCCGGGTCGGCCAGCGCCTTCGGGTCCACCACCCGCCTGGAGCGCACCAGTTCGCGGATCGGGTCGGTGACGTCCCAGACGTTGACGTTCATCCCCGCCAGCACCCGGCCGTCGGCCAGCCAGAAGGCGATGAACTCGCGGGTGGCCGGGTCGCCCCGGAACACCACCTGGTCGTAGCCGTCCGGTTCGACGTAGCCGACGTACTCCAGGCCGAGGTCGTACTGGTCGCTGAAGAAGTACGGGATCCGGTCGTACACCGCGTCCGGGTGCCCGAGCATCGCGCGGGCGGCGGTCTGCGGCTGGTTGACGGCGTTGGCCCAGTGTTCGACCCGCAGGTGCGTGTCGAACAGCGGGTGGTAGGCGTTGGCGACGTCGCCGGCCGCGTAGACGTCCGGGTCGGAAGTGCGCAGCTGCTGGTCGGTCTTGACGCCGTTGTCGATCTCCAGCCCGGCGGCCTCGGCCAGGCCGGTCGCCGGGGTGATGCCGATGCCGACCACCACCGCGTCGGCCGGCACCGTCGTGCCGTCGCCCAGCCGCACGCCGCTCACCGCGCCGCCGGAGCCGGTCAGTTCGGTGACCTCGACGCCGAACCGCAGCTGGACGCCGTGGTCGCGGTGCAGATCGGCGAAGACCTGCGCCACCTCCCGGCCCAGCACCCGCAGCAGCGGCAGTTCGGCGGCCTCCAGCACCGTCACCTCGGCGCCGGCCTCCCGGGCCGCGGCCGCCACCTCCAGGCCGATCCAGCCCGCGCCGATCACCGCGACCCGCGCGCCCGGGCGCAGCACGGCCTTGATCCGGTCGCTGTCCTCGACCCGGCGCAGGTAGAGCACGCCGTCCTGGTCCGCGCCCGGCACCGGCAGCCGGCGCGGGGTCGAGCCGGTGGTGAGCAGCAGCTTGGCGTACTCGATCCGGCCGTCGTCGGTGAGCGTCACGGTGTGCCCGGCCGGGTCGATCGCGGCCACCGCCGTGCCCAGCCGCAGCGTGACGTCCTGCTCCCCGTACCACTGCGGCGGGTGGACGTAGATCTTCTCCCGGGGCGTCTTGCCGAGCAGGTACCCCTTCGACAGCGGCGGCCGCTCGTACGGGCGCTCGTGTTCGTCGCCGATCAGGACGATGCCGCCCCGGTACCCGGCCTCGCGCAGCGCCTGGGCGGCCTTCGCGCCGCCCAGGGACGCCCCGACGATCACGATCGGCCGCTCGCGCCCGCCGTCCTCCGCCGTTCCCGCCGTGCCCGTGCCCATGCTGAACTCCTCGCTCTCCGGCCGGAATCAGGGGCCAGCCTGCCGCCGTCCGGGTGGCGTGTCGAGGGCGTGCCGGGCGCGCCGCGCCATGCTCCCCCTTACGGGTGAACGCGAACCGCTACGGGCGCGGTCAAGGAATTCGCTACGGGGTCATGGCCTCCCGGACCAGCGCGGTGTCGGCGAACTGCTCGAAGCGGACGATCCGGCCGCCGCGCACCGTGAAGTGGTGGGCGACCCGCACCGCGAGCGGCTTTCCGGTGATCTTGTGGACGGCCGTGTAGCGGGCCAGCACCACCACGTTCTCGCCGTCGACCACGTAGGTGTCGTCGTGCGCCGTCCAGTTCTCCCAGGCGGCGGCCAGGCGCTCCATGACGTTGGCGGTGACGCCCTTCGGGGTGCGGTAGGTGCCGGCCAGCGGGAAGCCGGCCATCTCGGTCCACTCCACGTCGTCGGCGAGCGTGGCGCGCAGCGCGGCCAGGTCGCCGTGGGCGGAGGCCAGGTACTGGCGGCGGACCACGTCGGCCGGGGCGGAGGACTCGGCGAACGAGGCGGTGTCCCTCGGGATCTCGATCATCGTCGCTCAGCCCCAGGCCATCTCGCCCATGGCGACCTTGGTGCCGAGGTCGACGGCGATCTTCAGCCCCAGGTCGGGGAAGCGCCGTTCCAGCGCCTCCTTCGCGGCGGTCGCGTCCGGGGCCCGGCCGATCTCGGTCTCGAAGGCGCGCAGGTAGTCCCGGGTGTGACGGACGGAGGTGAGGTCGGTGGCCGCGCCGGCGGTGCGGTGGCCGGCCGCGACGAACTCCGGTTCGAGTGCCTCGATCCCGTCCAACAGGTCGATCCAGGCGGCGCGTTGGGCCGGTTCGGGGGTGTCGGCCGTCCACACGTGCAGGCCCTCGAAGAGCAGCACGCCGCCGAGCACGGCGCGGTGGTGGTGCTGCCAGAGGTAGTGCCGGTCGGGCAGGTGGAAGTCGGCGCCGCGCAGCTCGAACCGGTGCCCCTCGAAGACGAGTTCGTCCCCGTGCAGCAGCTCGGGCCGGACCAGCCGGGTGGGCAGCTCCGGGCCGAGGTGGGCCCAGGCCTTGAGCTTGCCCTCGAACGTCTCCTGGATGTGCTCGACGGTGGAGGCGGTGGCCAGGAACCGTGCCTGGGGGAAGGCGTCCTGGACCTCCTGGGCGCCGAAGTAGAAGTCCGGGTCCCCGTGGCTGACGAAGACCGCGGCCAGCCGCTTGCCGGCGGCGCGGATCCGCTCCACCAGCCGGCGGCCGTCGGAGCGGGTGAACCCGGCGTCCACCAGCAGGGCGTCCTTCGGGCCGGTGACCAGGACGGAGGTCTTGTTGAGCGAGCTGTCGGGGCTGTCGATGATCTCGAAGTCGAGAGCACTCATGGGTCTGTTGTCCTTCCTGCTGCCGGGCACGCCTCGCGGCCAGCATCGGCCTTGCGGGTGCGCTCCGCATCCGGAGGAGGGGCGGGGCCGGGCCCGATCCGACCCGCGCCGTGGGCGTCAGGTCCTCGGGGCCAGTCGCAGCACCGCGAGCGCCCCCAGCAGGGTCGCCCCGGCCAGCACCGGCCACAGCACCCCCGGACCGGCCGCGAGCAGCGCCATCAGCGCCGCCGGCGCCGCCGCCCGGCCCACGCCCGAGGACAGCTCCCAGCGCGCCAGCGCCCGCCCCAGCAGGTGCGGCGGGGCGGCGGCCGTCACCAGGGCCGTCCCCGCACCGGTGTAGAGGATCTCGCCCAGCGTGAACACCACCGAGACCGCCGCGACGCCCGCCGCGCCCGCCGTGCCGCCCAGCGACCCGACCGCCCAGTACCCCAGGTAGGCCAGGGCCAGCGTCACCCCCGAGGCGGCCAGCACCGCCCGCCGCGAACGGTCCGCGAGCCGCAGCACCAGCACCAGCTGCAGCGCGATCACCAGCACCGTGTTGCCCACGAACACGCCCGACGACCACGCCGGGGAGGCGTGCAGGTGCAGCACCAGCAGCGCCGGCAGCGCCACCTCCAGCACGTCGAAGCAGAACGCGTACGGCAGGTTGGCGAGGCTCAGCAGGCTGATCCGCCGCAGCGACTCGCCCTGCTCCCGCACGTCCACCGCCCGGTCGGCGGCCCGCTGCGGCGCGCGCACCCGCAGCGACAGCACCAGCGCGGCGGCGGCCAGGCAGGCCGCGCCCGTCACCCCGGCCAGCACCCGGATCGCGCCCGCCCCGCCGGTCACCACCAGCGTGGCCAGCAGCGCCCCCGCGCCCAGTCCCGCGTTGCGCAGCGACCGCCCGGCCGCCAGCGCGGCGTCCCGCAGGCGGCCCTCGGTCAGCGTGCTGACCACCGCCGCGTGCGTGGTCGGCCAGGACTGGCTGCCCACCCCGATCAGCACCGACGCCGCCACGAACCCCGGCAGGCCGTCCGAGACCAGCAGCGCCAGCGCGCCCGCCGCCCGCACCGCCAACGTGGCCGCCGCCGGCAGGGTCCGGGCGCCGCGGTCGATCCACCGGCCGGTCAGCGGCACCACCAGCAGGCCCGCCACCATCCCCGCCGACATCGTCAGCCCCGCCGCCGCCGCGCCCAGGTGCAGCACCCCGATCCCGTACAGCAGCAGGAACGGCCGCAGCAGGCCGGAGCCCACCGCGTCCACCACCAGCGCGGCCGCGTACCGGGGCCCGCCCGCTGCGGTCAGCAGCCGCAGCAGCGTGGACGGGCCCCCGCGGCTCGCACCGATCGGCGGGGCCGGCGGCACGCCGTCGCGGACGGCGGCGTGGTCATGGACGGACTTCTCCTGGATCAGGCTCATGGCCGGTACCGTCCGCCCTGCCCGGCCCGCCGGGCACGTCGATTGACGCTAACCGTCAATCGACGCGGGAGCGGATCCGGGCGGGTGGCAGGATCGCCGTCGTGAGCGAACCGATCATCGAGAGGCGCGGGTGGGCGAACGCCCCTGCCGGGAGGAGCACGGCGGGCGCATGAGCGTGACCATCGACATCACCGGCCTGCCGGACGAGCGCCTGCTCTTCACACCGTCCCCGCTGGGCGAGCTGACCGCGATGCTGGACGTCCTCGCCGAGCCCGCGCACCACCCCGCGCTGCACGGCTGGGCGTCCAGCACCGCCGCGACGATCCCGCCGGAGCTGTCCGAGCGGCTGCTGGAGGCCGACTTCCTCTGGCGCTCCTCCCGTGCCGACTTCCTCGTCCCCGGCCTGCCCGGCGCCACCCTGGCCGCCGAGCTCGACGCCGTCGACCGGATGGACGACGAGCTGTACGTCGCCGCCGCCCTCGTCACCACCTGCGGCGCCTCCCGGCCGGCCCGCCGGGCGCCCTCCCCGCTCACCGACCCGGTGGCCAACGAACGGGCCCGCGAACTCGCGCTCGCCCGGGGCCCCCGGCAGGCCGCCTTCGCGGACCGGCTGCTCGCCGACCCGCCCGCCGTGCGGGCCCTCGTCCGGCGGATGCTGGAGGACTGCGAGTCCGCGTTCTTCGCCGACGCCTGGCAGCGCGTCCTGCCCGCCCTCGCCGCCGACGCCCGGCGCAAGGCCGATCTGCTGGCCCGGCGCGGCCCCGCCGAGGCGCTGGCCGCGGTCTCACCCTCCGTCACCCTCGACCAGAGCGCCGACGGGCGGCGGCGGATCGTCATCGACAAGCTCCAGGACAACGCCACCAGCGGCACCGAGGGCGGCGGCGTCACCCTCATCCCCACCGCCTTCGGCCGGCCCCACCTCGTGGTGGTGTACACCCCCGGCTGGCGTCCCGTCCTCCAGTACCCCGTCGCCGAGGCGGGCATCCCCGAACCCGTCTCGCTGGCCCTCGTCCAGCAGCGGCTGGAAGCCCTCGCCCACCCCGTCCGGCTGCGTCTGGCCCGCACCATGGCCCGCGGCGCGCACACCACCGGCGAACTCGCCTCCACCTGGCAGCTCAGCGCGCCGGAGGTGTCCCGGCACCTGGCCGTCCTGCGCAAGGCGGGGCTGCTCAGCACCCAGCGGCGCGGGCGGTACATGCTCTACCAGCTCGACCTGTCCGGCAGCGCCCGGCTCGGCTCGGACTTCCTGGAGGCGTTGCTGCGGTGACCGGTGTCGTGGTGACCGGCGGAGCGGCGGACCGGCGACGGGTGAGCGGGAACAGCGGGGGAGCGGAACGCGTTCGTCCGGGCATGACCGACGACGCCTCACCCCGCATCCTGCGCTACGCCGCCTTCACCACCCGCCCCGAGGGCGGCAACCCGGCGGGCGTCGTACTCGACGCCGCAGGCCTGACCGACGAGCGGATGCTCGCCATCGCCGCCGAGCTCGGCTACTCCGAGACGGCCTTCCTGACCGCGGGAGCGACCGAAGGCGCCTACGGAGTCCGGTACTTCAGCCCGCTCACCGAGGTGCCGTTCTGCGGCCACGCCACGGTCGCCTCCGCCGTCGCGCTCGCCGCCCGCACCGGCCCCGGGCAGTACGTCTTCACGACGGCCGCGGGCGAAGTCCCCGTCCAGGTCGACCAGGACGCGGAGGGCGTGCTGCGCGCCACCCTGACCAGTGTCGAGCCGCAGGTGGAGGACGTGACCGAGGCCGACGTCGACGAAGTCCTCGCCCTGCTCGGCTGGGCCCGCACCGACCTGGACCCGACCCTGCCGCCCCGGATCGCCTACGCCGGCGCCCGCCACCTCGTCCTCGCCGCCGCCACCCGTGACCGCCTGGCCCGCCTCGACTACGACTTCGACGGCCTCGCCGCCTACACCCGGGCCCGCGACCTGGTGACCCTCCAACTCGTCTGGCGCGAGGCCGCGGACGTCTTCCACGTCCGCAACCCCTTCCCGGTCGGCGGCGTCGTCGAGGACCCGGCCACCGGCGCCGCCGCGGCCGCCTTCGGCGCCTACCTGCGGGAGCAGGGCGCGGCGGCGGCCCCGGCGGTGCTGACCCTCCACCAGGGCGAGGACCTGGGCCGCCCGGGCGTGCTCCACGTGGAACTGCGGACGGCGGACAGCCGGATCCGGGTGTCCGGCGCGGCGGTGGCGATCCCGTAGCGCGAACGCGATCGGCCCGGTCCCGGCCCGAGGCGTCCGGAAATTCGCTCGCATACCGGGCCCGGGTGGGCGAAGCTGCCCGGATGCAGCGAGCGAGCGAACGCACCGTCACGGTCCATCTCACCCACGGGGCCGAGTACTTCGGCCCCGTGGGCCCGTTCCAGGCGGCGGGCGGGTGGTGGTCGTCGGTGGACGGGGTGGGGGCGCGGACGGCCGAACTCGCCGGGGTGCCGGTGCTGGTGCTGCGGCTGGTGGAGGGGCGGGGCGAGCAGGGCGGGCGCGGCGGGCACGGTGGGCAGGTGTGGTACCACGCCGAGGCGCTGGAGCGGCCGACGGCCGTCGAGGCCCGGCCGCTGGACGCCGGGACGGCCGCGCTGCTCGGCCCCGCCGAGCGCCGCGCGGCCTGGGCCACGCCGGCCGGGCTGGGGGAGGCGCTGGCCTGGGCGGAGGCGGAGCTGGCCGGGGCGGGCCGTCCGGTCGCCGGCCCGGCGCGGCAGATCCGGACCTGGAACCTGTCGGGCCTCCTCCGCCTCCCGACGGCCACCGGCCGTGACGCCTGGCTGAAGACCACGACGCCCGCCTTCAACGCCCGGGAGGGCGAGGTGATCGCGCTGCTCGGCGGCGTCGACCCGGGCCTCGTGCCGCCGGTGCTGGCCGCCGACCCGGCGGGCGGGCGGCTGCTGCTGGACCACGTGCCCGGCGAGGACTGCTGGTCGCCGTCCCTCGACACCGTCGAGGAGGTGGTGCCCCGGCTGGTCGCCGCCCAGGCGGCGCTGGCCGCCGACGGGCGAGCGGCGAAGGCCGGGCTTCGCGACCGGACGCCCCGCGCCCTGCTCGCCCAGGCGCAGGCGCTGCTCGACCGGCTCCCCGGCGAGACCGACCTGACGCCCGGGGAACTGGCCGACGTCCGCCGACTGGTCGCCGAACTGCCCGCGCTGCTGGAGGAGTTGGCGGCCTGCGGCCTCCCCGAGACCCTGGTGCACGGCGACTTCCACCCCGGCAACTGGCGCTCCGACGGCGAGCGTCCGGTGGTCGTCGACTACGCCGACTCCTGCCTCGGCCACCCCGCCCTGGACGGGCTGCGCCCGCGCGCCTACCTCGCGCCGGAGCGCTGGCAGCACCTCGTCGAGGTCTGGCTGAAGGCCTGGAGCGAGCACGCGCCCGGATCCCGGCCGTGGCGCGCGCTGGAGCTGGTCGAGCCGCTGTACCACCTGTCCTACGCGCTGCGCTACCAGGAGTTCCTGGACCACATCGAGGAGAGCGAACGCCCGTACCACGCGGGCGACCCGGCCGCCGAGCTGCGCGCGGCACTGGCCTGCGGCGTTCCCGACCTCACAGGTCGGAACACCTAGACTGCCGGGGTGGATCGGACGACGCCAGGCCCCGTGCTCCCGGAGCTGCCGCTCCAGGAACTGGAGTGCTTCTCCGTCCTGGTGCGCCAGTTGCACTTCGGGCGGACGGCGCAGCTCCTGGGCGTCTCGCAGGGCCGGGTCTCCCAGCTGATCAAGCGGCTGGAGGGCCGGGTCGGCGCCCCGGTGTTCGAACGCACCAGCCGGCGGGTCGAGTTGACCGGGCTGGGGCGTGAGCTGGCCGAGCAGGTGGTGCCCGCCGTCGACCGGCTCCGGGAGGGCTTCGAGGCGGCCCGCGCCCGGGCCGCCTCGACGGACCGGCCGCTGCGCCTGGGGTTCCAGTGCGCCGTGTACGAGCCGGTGGCCAGGGCGATCGCGGGCCTTGCGGAGGGGGCGGCCCAGCTCGTCGAACTGTCCTGGGGCGATCCGTTCTCCTACCTGGGCCGGGGCGAGGTCGACCTGGCCATCGTGCTGTCCCCGTGCCGGGAGGACGGCCTGCGGGTGCTGCTGGAGTTCTCGCGGCAGCCGATGTACGTCGCCCTCTCCGCCGGGCACCGCCTGGCCGGGGCCGCGAGCGTCTCGGCGGACGAACTGGCCGGGCTGGCGCTGATCGAACCGCGTGGGCCCGCCCCGGACTACTGGCGCCGGGCGAACGCCCCGCGGCGGACGCCGGACGGGCGGGAGCTGGCCTACCCGGCGGGCGCGGCCACGCTCCAGGAGGGGCTGTCGACGGTGGCCAGCACCCGCCTGGGGCTGCTGCTGTGCGAGGCGAGCACGGCGTACGTCCAGCGGCCGGACATCCGCTATCTGCCGGTGCCGGGCCTGGAGCCGTCCACGCTGCTGGTGGTGCAGGGCGAGCGGCCGCCGCACCCGCTGGCCGGGGCCTTCGTGCGGGCGCTCACCGCCGTGGGCGCGTGACGGCGGCGAGCAGCAGTCCGGCCGCCGTGATCAGCGACGCCGTGAGGAGCACGGCGTGGGTCCCGGCCCGGTCGATGACCAGGCCGCCGGCGAGCGAGCCCAGCGCGATGCTCGCGTTGAACACGCCCGCCCACAGCGCCGCCGAGGCCTCGATCCGGGTGGGGTCGGCGATCCGGACCCAGGTCTGGGTGGAGATCGAGACCCCGCCGTACGAGGCGCCCCAGACGACGAGCGCGATCAGCACCGCCACCACGCTCCCGGTGAGGAGCGGCAGGAGGGCGGTGGCGAGCGCGACGCCCGCGAGGGCGGTGGTCACGGCCGCCTTGGGGCGCCGGCCGGCCGCCGGGCCGAGGGTGAAGTTCCCGGCGACGCCGGCCAGTCCGTAGACCAGCAGGCAGGCGGCGATGACGCCGCTGCTGAGGCCCGCGTCGAGTTCGAGCACCGGCCGTACGTACGTGTAGCCGGTGAAGTGGCCGAGCACGACCAGCGCCGTGACGGCGAGTCCGGCGGCGACTCCCCGGCTGCGCAGCGCGTCCGCGATCCGGTCGAGCCGGCCGCGCTCGTGGACGGGGAGGGCGGGGAGCGTGCGGGCGAGGACGGCGGCGGACACCGCGCCGAGCAGGGCGAGGGCCCAGAACGCGGAGCGCCAGCCGAGCAGCGCCGCGAGGTAGGTGCCAAGGGGGACGCCGAGCACCGAGGCGATGGAGACGCCGGAGAAGATCAGCGTGGTGGCGAGCGCGATCCGCGGCCCGTCGGCGAGGCGTGGGCCCAGCCCCGCGGTGATGCCCCACACGACGCCCATCGCGAGGCCGAGCAGGACACGGCCGGCGGCCAGCACGGGGTAGTCGGGGGCGAGCGCGGTGAGCGCGTTGGCCAGCGACAGCAGCAGCATGAAGGCGACCAGCACGTGCTTGCGGTCCCGGAGCCCGATGAGCGCGGGAACGAACGGGGACAGGGCGGCGGCGAGGAGCCCGGTGATGGTCAGGGAGAGCCCGGTGACGCCGTCGGAGACGCCGAGGGTCTTCGAGACGGGGGTCAGCAGCCCCACGGGCATCATCTCGGCGGAGACCACGGTGAAGGTGGCGAGGGCCACGGCGGTGATCGGTGCCCAGCGGGGCGGGCTGCCGGGGGCGGTCGGGGGCGCGAGGGTGTCGGCGTCGGTCATGGAGCCAGCCCATCAGCCGCGCCGAGGGCGGAACAAGATCGATGAGCTCATCCGTCGATTAGCCTGGCTCATCGATCCAGGGATGCCCCCGGCGCCGCCGGCCGTGGTGCGGCAGGCGGCGCCGGGGCGCGGTCACTCCGGCGGGGCGATCCGGTAGCCGCCCGCGGCCGAGTAGAGGGTCAGCGCCTCGACCGGGCAGAAGTCGACCGCGTCGGCCAGTGCCTCCGTCAGCTCGGCGCCGTCGGCCGCGTAGTCGGCCACCGGCTCGGCCAGCCCGTCGGCGCCGAGTGCCAGCGAGCCGGGGGCGCTCAGGGCGCACATCCCGGAGCCGATGCAGCGGTCCCGGTCGACCCGGACGACCACCGCGTCGGCGCCCGTCCCCGGGGTGGCCGTCACCAGGCGACCTGGAGGGTCTCGGGGCTGCGGGTGAGCAGGCCCTTCCGCCAGTCGATCTCCTCGACGGGCCCGGTCAGGCGCAGCGAGGGCAGCCGGCGGGCCAGGCGGTGCAGGGCGAGTTCGAGCTCCATCCGGGCCAGCCAGGCGCCCAGGCAGTGGTGCGGCCCGGCCCCGAAGGTCAGCATCGGCGCGGCCAGCGGGGAGAACAGCTCGGTGAGCAGGTCCCCGGTGAAGACCGACGGGTCGTGGTTGGCGGCGCCGGTGTCGGCGGCGACGACGCTGCCGGCCGGGATGACCACCCCGCCGATCTCGACGTCCTCGATGGTGCGGCGCAGCAGGCCGGGCAGGTGCTTGGCGTCGCCGAGCGGGACGGCGCGCAGGATCTGCTCGGTCGCGGCGGTCGCGCTGGCCTCGTCGGCGGCGAGCCGCTGCCAGGCCTCGCGGCCGTCGGCGAGCAGGTAGACGAGCGCGTTGCCAAGGCTGGTCATGGTGGTCTCGTGGCCGGCCACGACGAGGCCGATGACCAGCGTGACCAGCTGCCGCTCGGTGATCGATCCGTCCTCGGCGGCGGCCGCGAGCAGGCTGCTGACCAGGTCCTCGCCGGGGTCGGCGCGGCGCTCGGCGATCACGGCGGCGCCGAAGCCGGCGAACTCGGCCATGGCGGTGGCGATCTCCTCGGCCGTGTAGGCGGTGGCGGAGAGCGCGTGGTCGCTCCAGTGCGCGAGCTTCTTGCCGTCCAGGTTGTCCAGCCCCATCAGCCGGCTGATCACGTGGACCGGTAGCGGCCGGGTGTAGCCGGCCACGATGTCGGCGGGGGAGCCGTGGTCGATCAGCTCGTCGATCAGGGCCTCGACCACCGAGGCGACCCAGGGTCGCCAGCGGGCGATCGCGCGCGGGGTGAAGGCCCGCTGCACGGTGCGGCGCAGCCGCTGGTGCTCGGTGCCGTCGATGTTCAGCAGGCCCTGCGGGTCGTCGAGGATGTTGGGGATGGCGGTGATCGGCGGCGCGTCCGGCTCGTACAGCGGGGCGCGGCCCAGGCGCGGGTCGGTCAGCACCTGCCGCACGTCCGCGTGGCGGCTGACCAGCCAGACGGGCGTGCCGGTGGGCAGCGCGGCGAGCCGGGGCGGGCCGGGCTCCAGGCTGCGCAGGCAGTGCAGCGGGATGAGCGGGACGGTGCCGGTTCCGGCACCGGTCGCACTGTTCTCGGCGGACATCCGTACTCCAGACTCCAGGGCGGGGGGCCGCGCGTGACGGCCCGACGGGGGGTGGAACCGGGATGGTGCGGGGACGGGTGGGGCGGGCCGGCGGGCGGCTCGGCCCGGGCCGGGTCCGGCGGACCGGGACGAACGGCGGATCGGGTGGGACGAACGGCGGATCGAAGGCGGAAGCGAAGGCGAACGCGGACCGGAACGGGGGATGGCGCGAATCGTGCGACGGCGTACGGTCGGTACGCCTCGGCGCGGACGGCGCGCGGTGGCGCACCGTCGGGTGGGGCGGATGTGCTGAGCGTGGTCGCGTGGACCGCTTCTGCTACGACCGTACGTGGGCGGTGGTGCGCGCGTCAGCGGCACTTCCAGCCAACGGCGCTCCTTTCCGGGCACTTCGAGGCACGCTGACGGGCGCTCGGCGCCGCCCGCGCGCCCTGCCCTGCGGGCCGCGCCGGGGGCCCGGCGGATATCTCGACGGCATATGACGCCCGCGCGGCAGGTGCGGTGAGCCGGATCACCGGGCCCGCCCCGTCGGTGCCCGTCGCTACGGGCGCTACGCTTCGTGGGCAGTCGTTTGTCGCAGGTCACGCCGGTGCAGAGCCGCATCGGCCGACGGAGGTGGAATCGGATGGCCCAGCAGGTCAAGGCAGTCATCGCGCGCGCCAAGGGCGCGCCCGTGGAGGTGACCACGATCGTGGTGCCGGACCCGGGGCCGGGCGAGGCGGTGGTCAAAATCCAGGCCTGCGGGGTCTGCCACACCGACCTCCACTACCGCGAGGGCGGCATCAACGACGAGTTCCCGTTCCTGCTCGGGCACGAGGCGGCGGGCGTCGTCGAGTCGGTCGGCGAGGGCGTCACCGAGGTCGAGCCGGGCGACTTCGTCGTCCTCAACTGGCGTGCGGTGTGCGGCCAGTGTCGCGCCTGCCGGCGCGGCCGCGCGCAGTACTGCTTCAACACCCACAACGCCAAGCAGAAGATGACGCTGCTGGACGGCACCGAGCTGTCCCCGGCGCTGGGGATCGGCGCGTTCGCCGAGAAGACCCTGGTCGCGGCCGGCCAGTGCACCAAGGTCGACCCGGCGGTCTCGCCGGCCGTCGCCGGCCTGCTGGGCTGCGGTGTGATGGCGGGCATCGGCGCCGCCATCAACACCGGGGGCGTCGGCCGCGGCGACTCGGTCGCGGTGATCGGCTGCGGCGGCGTCGGCGGCGCGGCGGTGATGGGCTCGCGGCTGGCGGGCGCGGCGAAGATCATCGCCGTCGACATCGACGACCGCAAGCTGGAGACGGCCCGCAAGCTCGGCGCCACCCACACCGTCAACTCCCGCAGCACCGACCCGGTCGAGGCGATCCGGGAGCTGACCGGCGGCAACGGCGCGGACGTGGTGGTCGAGGCGGTCGGCCGCCCGGAGACCTACAAGCAGGCCTTCTACGCCCGCGACCTCGCCGGCACCGTCGTCCTGGTCGGCGTGCCCACGCCGGAGATGACGCTGGAGCTGCCGCTGCTCGACGTGTTCGGCCGCGGCGGCGCGCTGAAGTCCTCCTGGTACGGCGACTGCCTGCCCTCGCGGGACTTCCCGATGCTGATCGACCTCCACCTCCAGGGCCGCCTGGACCTCGGCGCGTTCGTCACCGAGACCATCGAACTCGACGCGGTGGAGCAGGCGTTCGAGCGCATGCACCAGGGCGACGTGCTCCGTTCGGTCGTGGTCCTGTGAGCGAGCGTAGCGAGCGAACCATCGAGAGGTGCGCATCGGGCGAAGCACCTGCCGAGCGAAGCGAGGTGGGCGCATGAGTCCGCGCATTGACCGGCTGGTGACGGCCGGGACCTTCGAACTCGACGGCGGCAGCTGGGAGGTGGAGAACAACGTCTGGATCGTCGGCGACGACGAGCAGGCGGTGGTGATCGACGCCGCGCACGACGCCGACGCGATCGAGGCCGCGCTCGGCGGGCGCCGGCTGCTGGCGATCGTCTCCACCCACGCGCACAACGACCACATCGACGCCGCCCCGGCCCTCGCCGCCCGCACCGGCGCGCCGATCCTGCTGCACCCGGACGACCTGCCGCTGTGGAAGCTCACCCACCCCGACCGCCTCCCGGACGGCGAACTCGCCGACGGGCAGCGGATCGAGGTGGCCGGCACCGAGCTGACCGTCCTGCACACCCCGGGTCACGCCCCGGGCGCGGTCTGCCTGTACGCGCCGGAGCTCGGCACCGTCTTCACCGGCGACACGCTGTTCCACGGGGGCCCGGGCGCGACCGGCCGGTCGTTCTCGCACTTCCCGACGATCATCGACTCGATCCGTGAGCGGCTGCTGTCGCTCCCGGCCGAGACGGTGGTCCGCACCGGCCACGGCGACCCGACCACCATCGGCGCCGAGGCCCCGGCCCTGCCGGACTGGATCGCCCGCGGGCACTGACGATGAACGGCCCCCGGAGCACGGCGCGTGCTCCGGGGCCGTAGCATCGCGATCATGGCCCATGATCCCCGCGACCTCGACGACGCCTTCCTCGCCTTCTGGCGGGAGCGTCACATCGCCACCCTGACCACCGCTCGCCCGGACGGCTCGCCGCACGTGGTGCCGGTCGGCGTGACGTACCAGCCGGAGACCGGGACGGCCCGGGTGATCACCAGCCGCACCAGCCGCAAGGCCCGCAACGTGGCGGCGGCCGGCCCGCAGGGCCTGCGGGTCGCGGTCTGCCAGGTGGACCGGGCACGCTGGTCGACCCTGGAGGGCGTGGCCGTCGTCCGGGACGAGCCGGAGCAGGTCGCCGACGCCGAGCGGCGCTACACCGAGCGCTACCGCGAACCCCGGGCGAACCCGGACCGGGTGGTCATCGAGATCGCCGTCGACCGCGTCCTCGGCCGGCCCTGAGAGCCCTGCTCCCGGGCTTCCTCACGCGTGGCCCGCGCCCATCCTGAGCGCGAGCTCGCGGGCGTGGTCGGCCGCCGCCGGGCCCCGGCCGGCGTCGGGCGCCTCGGAGAGGAAGACGAGCGCCAGCATCAGCGCGGCGTCCAGCCGGCCCACGACCAGGCACGGATCGTCGTCGGCCGGGGCGGTCGCCGTCCTCGCGTACCCGCTGCGGACCGCCGCCGGGTCGAGGTCGTTCTCCGGGTACCGGGCGTACTCGACGAGCCGGCCGAACTCCAGGGCCGGGGCCCCGAGCAGGGCGTTCGACCAGTCCAGCAGGGCGACCGCCCGCCCCTGGTGGCGGCGGATGTTGGCGCTGCGCACGTCGAGGTGCAGCAGGCTGTCCTCGGTGAAACCGGCGAGGTGGCCGGCGATCAGGGAAGCGGCCGGCGGCTCGGGCCAGTCGCCGACGCGGCGGCCGATCTCGGCCCAGCGGCGCCCGATGCGTGCGGCGATCGCCGCCGCCGTGCCGGTTCCCTCCGCCGCGACGGGCCTCAGCTGCGGCGGCGGCACCCGGTGGAGCCGCGCGAGGAGGTGACCCAGCTCGAAGGAGTCGAGGTCCGAGCCGTCGTCGGGGACGTAGGCGGACAGCAGTACGTCGGGGGCGGCCGGGTCGTCCGCCAGGACGAGCTCCCTCGGCTGCGCGACCGGCAGGCCGTGGGCGGCCAGGTGCTTCGCGATGGCGTACTCCTGCCGGAGCAGGGTCCGGGTGTCCACGTCGGGGTCGTTGGCGTTCGACTCGAACCGCTGGCGCGCGAGCCGCACCGCGACGGGCTGCCCGTCCCGCGCCTGCGCCCGGAACACGGAGAACTCCAGTCCCTGGCCGACGAGTTCCAGGCCGCTCAGGCCCCACCGCTCGGCCAGGTCGTCCAACGCGGCGAATCGCTCACTCATGTGCACCTTCGGGGTTTCGCGGTCGCAGGTCGGCCTGCGTCTTTCACCACCAGTGTGAAGGCGCCGGGCGGGCACGTCAGGCGTTCACCGGAGACAGCGCGGGATGGCGCGGGTGCGGCTCCTGCCCGGCTCAGCCCCGGTTGTGGTCGCCGGCCGCGCCGTCGAGGAGTTCGCGCAGGATGTCCATGTGGCCCGCGTGCCGCGTGGTCTCCGTCACCATGTGGATGAGCACCCAGCGCAGCGACACGGCGTCGCCGAACCAGGCCTTGCCCAGGTCGTCGAGGTCGAGCTCGCCGATCATCTGGTCGGCGGCGGCGGCGCGGGCGCGGGCGTAGTACGCCAGGACGTCCTCGGTGGACTCGTGCGGCTCCACCCTCATCTCGGAGGTCTCGTCGGCCTCCAGGTCGAAGGGCAGGGGCCCCGTCCCGCGGCCGAACGCCTCGCAGAACCAGCCCGGCTCGGCACCCCCCCCGGGTGCTTGACCAGGCCCGGCAGGTTCGTCCCCGACAGGGTCATCGGTCGCCGCAGCTGCTCGTCGTCCAAGCCGTCCGCCCGGGGTGGCGCCGCGTCAGGCGGAGCGGTGGTAGGAGGTGAGCGAGATCCGGACCGGGCCGTCGTCGGCCGTGGCGAGGACGCGGACGATGGCGATGTCCTGGCCACCCTGGGCGCGGACGCAGAAGCTGCGGTCGGCGCGCAGGGCGTTGAAGGGCAGGGAGGAGACCGGCTGGGTCTCGACGCCCTTGACGCAGTCGGGGAGGGTGAGCCGGCCGGTCGGTGCGACGTAGGCGTCGCTGTCCTCGGGGATGGAGAACTCGCCGGCGTGGCGGCCCAGGTACCAGGTGGAGGCGTCCTGGGCGGTGACCTTCCCGGCCTTGAGGTCGAACTCGTAGGTGGGGTCGGGGGAGGTGAGTTCGAGGTTGGTGTGGACGGAGGTGTACCCGGCGGCCGTCGTGGCGGCGGCGGTGGCCTGGCCGGGGGCCGGAGCGGTGGTGGCGGCGGCGCCGGCGGACGGGGCGAGGCCGGCGGCGACGTTCTGGTCGTCGAGGTCGTCGAGGGCGTCGAGGTACTCGGGATCGAGCAGGACGAACGCGGCCGCGGCGCCGACGAGGAGGGCGGCGGTGGTCAGGAGCACGGTGCGGGTGCGGGTGCGGGTGCGCCGGCGGGCCGGGGCGGCGGGCTCGGGTCTGTCGGGGGCCGGTTGCAGCCGGGTGGGCGGCGGGGCGGGGAGGCCGAGCGTGGTCGGGGCGTCGGCCGCGGCCCGGGCCGGGGAGAGGACGGTGGCGGGCGGGGCGGGTGCGCCGGGCGTGGTCGGCAGGTCGCTGTGGCGGCGGATCGCGCTGCTGACCCGCTGGGGCAGCCAGTCGTCGGAGAAGCGGAGCTCGCCGCCGGTGGCGGGGTGCCGGCGGGCGGCCTCGATCAGCTGGGCGGTGCCCGGCCGGTCCTCGGGGCGCTTGGCCAGGCAGAGCCGGACCAGTTCGTGCAGTCCGGGCGGCAGCTGGGAGAGGTCGGGCTCCTCGTGCACCGCCCGGTACAGCGAGGCGGGCTCGGGCCCGTCGCCGAAGGGGGGAGTGCCGGAGCCGACGTAGGCGATCAGGGCGCCCAGCGCGAAGACGTCGGTGGCCGGGGAGGCGGACAGGCCGAGGGCCTGTTCGGGGGCCATGAAGCCGGGCGAGCCGATCCGCAGACCGGTGCCGGTGAGCGGGCTGGCGTCGGCGGCCCGGGCGATGCCGAAGTCGATGACGCGGGGGCCGTCGGCGGCGACGAGGACGTTGCCGGGCTTGAGGTCGCGGTGGACGACGCCCGCCGCGTGGATCGCCTGGAGGGCCTCGGCGATGCCGGCGAGGAGCAGCAGGACGGCCCGTTCGGGCAGCGGTCCGTAGTGCTGGACGACCTGCTGGAGGGAGGGGCCGGGCACGAAGGTGGTGGCCAGCCAGGGAGTGGCGGCGTCGGTGCCCGCGTCGACCACCTGGGCGGTGTAGAGGCCGTGGATGCGCCGGGCGCTGGCGACCTCCTGGGCGAAGCGGTGCCGGAACTCGGGGTCCTCGGCGAGTTCGGGCCGGACGACCTTGAGCGCGACCGGCCGCCCGCCGGGGGTGTAGGCCAGGTAGACGAGGCCCATGCCGCCCGCGCCGAGCCGCGCGCAGAGGCGGTAGCCGCCGACCTCGCGGGGGTCGTCCGGGGACAGCGCCTGGAACGCCGTGGGCGACGGGGCGCCGAAGGGCTCTGCGGTCATGCTGGCTCCCAGCGGGTCGTGCGGGTGGGACGGGGGAGTGGCGGAGCGGGGGCGGGGCAAGGCGGGGCGGGGCGGGGCGAGGGTGCGGCGGGTGGGCCGGGGCCCGGGCGGACGCCGGTGTCGTGAAGCGCACCGGATCATACCCCGACTGGGATTTCAGTCAGGAATGGGGTCCTCCGGTCGGTCGGTGCCCCGTCCGGGTAAGGTGATTCCTTGTGGCTGACCGTCGAACCTTGATCATGGAAGCGGCTGCGCGGGTCATCGCCCGGCGCGGCGTCCGCGGGCTGCGCGTGGAGGAACTGGCGGCGGAGGCGGGTGTGTCCACCGCGCTGATCTACTACCACTTCAAGGACCGCGCGGGGATCCTCCGCGCGACGCTGGAGTTCATCAACGACCGGGCCGAGCGCTACACGACGGAGCGCGCGGCGGACGCGCCGCCGCTGGACGTCCGGGGCGAGCTGGAGCAGACGCTGCTGCTGGAGCTCCAGGACACCCCCGAGGTGCGGGAGAACAGCACGGCCTGGGGCGAGCTGCGGGCGAGTGCGGTGTTCGACCCCGAGCTGCGGGAGGACCTGGCCCGGGCCACCCTCGTCTGGGTCCAGGAGGTCGCGGAGCTGCTCGGACAGGTGCGGCCGATGAACGGGGCCGCCGCCCTGGCGGCCTCGGCCGAGCGGCTGACCGCGCTGCTGGAGGGGCTGAGCGTCCGTTGGCTCAGCGGCAGCCTGCCGGTGGCGCACGCGCGCGAGCTGATGGCCGGCGCGATCGAGGCCGAAGTGGAGCGACTGCGCGGGTAGCGCGCGTCGCGTTCCGGCCCCGGGCGAGGCGGCCCGGGGCCTTCTCGCGCGCCGGGCCTCTTCCCGGGCCGGGCCTTTTCCCGTGTCGGGGCCGGCTGGGCAGTTCCATGATCTGGAGCTTGACTGAAAATTCAGTCAATGTCAGAGTTGCGGCTGCGGGGCCACCGGTCACTCGGTGGGCAATACTTGATTCGGAGATCGTCATGAGCAACACCCACGGTGACAACCGCTCCCTGTTCGACCGCCTCTTCGGGGCCCCGCCCCCGCACCAGGCGGAGCACGGGCTGCCGTACGCCGGCGAGGCCGGGCTCCCGCAGTGGTGGGTGGACCGCGACGACGTCCCGCACGCCCGCACCTGGATGTCCTGGCCGTCCCGCAAGTCCGTCTGGGGCCGGCAGCTGGCGGGTGTCCAGCAGGACATCGCGCTCATCGCCCGGACGATCGCCCGATTCGAGCCGGTGGTCATGTGTGCCCCGGACGACTACAGCGTCCGGGAGGCCCGGTCCCTGTGCGGATCCGCCGTCACCGTGACGGACGCCGTCCCCACCGATGACCTCTGGATGCGGGACACCGCCCCGGTGTTCCGGTGCGACGGCTACGGGCGGCTCGACGCCGTCGGCCTCAACTTCAACGGCTGGGGCGGCAAGCAGACCCACCGCGACGACGCGGAGGTCGCGCGCGGCATCGCCGAGATGCTCCGACTCCCCTTCTCCTACGCGGAGTTCGTCGGCGAGGGCGGCTCGGTCGAGACCGACGGCGACGGCACCCTGATGGCCACCGAGAGCAGCCTGGTCAACAAGAACCGCAACCGGGGCATGAGCCGGGACGAGATCGAGGAGGCCGTCCTGGAGGTGTACGGCGCGGACAAGATGATCTGGGTCCCCGGGATCAAGGGCCGGGACATCACCGACGACCACATCGACGTCACCTCCCGGTTCGTCCGGCCGGGCGTCGTCCTGGTGCAACTGCCCCCGGCGGACCGCCACGACGTCTGGGCCCGGGACGCCCGCGAGCAGTTCGACATCCTCTCCCGGGCCACCGACGCCAGGGGCCGCCGGCTCCGGGTGATCCGGGTGGACGGCCCCGACACCGTCCGCTCGCGCGACTCGAAGTTCGTCGACTCGTACCTGAACTTCCACGTCGTCAACGGGGGCGTGATCGCGGCGCAGTTCGGCGACGTGTACAAGGACGAGGCCGCCCGGCGCACCCTCGCCGAGGCCTTCCCCGGGCGTGAGGTCGTCCAGCTCGACGTCGACCGCCTGATGGCCGGGGGCGGCGGCATCCACTGCTCCACGATGCAGGAACCGCTGCCTTAGGGCCTGTCCGGTCGGCCCGGGAGACGTTCGGCCCGCCAGCCCGCGATCTCCGTGCCGATCGCCTCGCCGAGCAGGCTGCGCGCGCGGTCGAGCGGCAGCGAGCCGCTCAGCCACCGGATGGAGAGGCCCTCCAGGAGTGCGGTGAGGCGTTCGGCGGAGGCCGCGTGCGCGGGCGCGGTGCCGAACGGGTGGGCGCGGCCGAGCAGGCCGGCGATCTCGTGCACCCAGGTGTGGGTGGCCCTGGCCAGGTCCTCGCGGAGGCGGGACTCGAAGACCGCGCTGGCCCGCAACTCGCCCCAGGCGGTGCTGTTCTCGCGGACCTCGGTGGAGTCCTGGAGTTCCAGCAGCAGGGCCTGGGCCAGTTCGCTCCAGGGGTCGTTCGCGGGCGCCCCGGGCTCCGGTTCGGCGGTGTAGCGGTCGGCCCGTTCGCCGATGAACTCCAGGGTCTCGCGGAGGATCCCGGCGCGGTCGGTGAAGTGGTAGTAGATCAGCGAGGTCGACACCCCGGCCGCGGCCGCCAGTTCCCCCACCCGCAGTCCGCGTACGCCGCGTCGCGCGATGAGTCTCGTGGCCGCTCTCAGTATCTCTGTTCGACGGTCTGGCATGGTGGTCCACTGTACTCGAATTATTGACTGAACTTTCAGTCTCTCCCGGGAGGCGCCCACCCGGCCCACCCGGCCCACCCGGCCCGGCGGATCGCCCGATTCGCCCGATCGGCGCCGCGCGGGCTCGCCGCCGGACCCGCCGGCCGCCCCTACTGTCGGATATCGCCCGTTTCGGGGTGGAATCCGTGTCAACGAGGGGACCTGCCGTGAGAGAACCCGCCCTGTCCCGCCGGGCCGTGCTGCGCTCCGGGGCGGCCGTGGCCGTGGTCGCGATGGTGGAAGGCTGCGGTTCGTCGGGGGCCTCGTCCCCGAAGGACGAGCCGACCACGGCCGCCGGCACGGGCACGGGAGGAGCCGCGAGCGCCGCGGCGTCGTACGCGATGCCGGCCGAGTGGCGTCCGCACACCAGGACGTTCATGGCCTGGCCGGCCCTCGACTCGGTGTGGGGCGACCAACTGCCCGCCGTCCGCCAGGACATCGCGCACGTCGCGCAGGCCGTCGCCCGGTTCGAACCGGTGGTGCTGATGGCCCGACCGGACCAGAGCGCCGCGGCCCGGCAGCTGTGCGGCTCCAGCGTCGAGGTCCTCGACCTGGCGGTGGACGACCTGTGGGCCCGCGACACCGGCCCGACCTTCGTCACCGGCCCGGCAGGGCTGGCCGGCGTCGACCTCAACTTCAACGGCTGGGGCGGCAAGCAGACCCACGACAACGACGCCAAGGTCGCCCGGAACCTCCTCGACCACTACGGGATCCGGCGCATCCAGGCGCCGATCACCGGCGAGGGCGGCGCGATCGAGGTCGACGGCGAGGGCACCCTGATGGCCACCGAGAGCTCGTGGGTCAACTCGAACCGCAACCCGGGCACGAGCCGCGACCAGATCGAGGGGGCCCTGAAGGACCTGTTCGGCGTCCAGAAGGTCATCTGGTTCGCCGGCGTGGCCGGGCAGGACATCACCGACTGCCACATCGACGCCCTGGCCCGGTTCGCGGAGCCGGGCGTGGTCGTCATCCACCGCCCCGGCCCCGACACGCCGCCGGACATCTGGTCCCGCGCCTCCGACCAGGCCTTGCAGGTGCTCGGCTCCACCACCGACGCCAAGGGCCGCAAGCCGCGGATCGTGGAACTCGCCGAACCCGACCTCACCGGGCAGCCGGACCGGGGCAAGGACTTCCTGGCCACCTACCTCAACTACTACGTCGTCAACGGGGCCGTGATCATGCCCCAGTTCGGGGACAAGGCCTCCGACGACCGGGCGGCGGGCGTGCTGGCCGACCTCCACCCCGGCCGCGAGATCGTCCCGGTGAGCATCAACGCCATCGCGGCCGGCGGTGGCGGCATTCACTGCTCGACCCAACAGCAGCCCGAGGCCGCCGGGGCCTCCGGCGGCTCCTCGGGCCCGGCCTGACCGATCGGTCCGAGCGGCCGGGCCCGACCGGCCGACCAGGCTTGACCGAGCGGCCGGGCCTGACCGAGCGGCCGGGCCGCGCCGAGCCCGGAAAGCAGGGGCGGCGCAGCACGGCCGATCGGGCCGTTCCCGGACGGTCAGCCCGTGATCGGCCGGCTGTCCAGGCGGACGTGGTCGACCGCCCAGTACCAGTTGTTGCCCGCGTCGTACATCCGGAACTTCAGCGTCACCGCCTGCGCCCCCGCCGGGACGGCGAGGCGGCGGGTGACGAGGGCGTTCTGGACGTCCTTGCCGGCGTTGTCGTTGCCGGTGGCGTCGGCGCTGTAGAACACCAGGCGGGTCTCCGTGCCGTTGTCGAACACGGCGGTGACGGACGCCTTCTGCGGGGCCTCCTGCCGGTAGTGCGAGTCGAAGGCCAGGTACAGGGTGTCGGCGCCGGCCGGGAGGCGGACGGCGGGGGAGACGAGCGTGGAGTCGAAGACGCCCTTGCGGGAGGGGGAGCCGGTGTCGTCCCAGTCGTCCGGGTCGGCGACGGCGAGGACGCCCAGGCCGCGGGTGAAGTTGCCGCGGTCCTGCCCGGCCGGGGTGGACCACTCCCGCTTGGTGTGGAAGGTCCAGCCCTGGAGACGGACGGTGCCCTGCGGCATGCCGGGGGCGTTGACCACCGACCAGCCCTGCGGCGCCTGAGCCGTCCAGCCGAGCACGCCGTCCTGCGGCTGGAGCACGCCGGCCAGCGACTCGAAGTCCTCGCCCAGCAGGTGGCCGGCCATCACGGGGGCGGGGCGGGCGGCGAGTTCGCCGTCGGCGATCGCGAAGCGGTCGCCGGCCAGCGCCCGGGCGGTGACCAGGATCCGGTGGGTGGCGCCGTCCGGCAGCTGGGCGGGCGGGGTGACCTCCCAGACGGCGGTGGCGGTGGCGCCGGCGGCGAGCGAGGCGGGCGGCGCGGTGACGGCGGTGACCGTCCAGCCCGGCGGGACGACCGGCTGCGCCTCGACGGCGGTGAGCGCGGCGGTGGCGGTGAGCACGGCCGAGACCCGGGCCGGGCGGCCGGGCAGCAGGACGGGTTCGTCGATGGTGCTGGAGGCGGCCCCGAGGGCGACGTCCACGGCGAGCGGGTCGGCCAGGCCCAGGGCCGGGTCGGTGACCGTCCGGTCGTCCCAGGGGAAGCGGCCGGCGATCCGGCGGCGGAAGGTGAGGTCCCCGCGGACGGCCACCGCGACGTCGTACCAGCCCTCGGGCCGGACCGCGAGGTTGACGGTCCGGTCGTCGCCGGCCGCGACCCGCACCTCGCGCAGCCCGTCGCCGTAGGCGAGGTCGCCGACCAGGAAGGTCTGGGCGGTGCGCGAGCGGTTGATCACGTCGACTTCGAGGACCTTGCCGTCGCGCTCCTCCGACAGCGACACCTCGTACGTGGCGGCGGCATCGCCGCGCAGGTGCCACAGCGCGCCGTTGGGGCCGTGGACGCGCAGGTCGTAGCCCTCCGGGCCGACCGTCCAGACGTCGGAGAGCCGGCTCTTCGCGCCGACGGTGTAGTGCCGGGGCGCGCCGCCCGGTGCCGGGTAGACGGCGAACACCGCGCCCTGGCGGCCCTGGTTGACCAGGTCGAGGGTGAGCTCGCCGCCCTTCAGCCGGGGCTTGACCAGCAGGTCGTAGGGCGCCGGGCGGGCCGAGCGGGTGCCGCGCTGCTGCTGCGGGAAGGCCTGCGGGCTGGGCACGGTGGGGGCGGGGAGCTTGCCGGTGTCGACCACCTTCTGCCGGTTGCCGCTGGTGTCGGGCAGCTGCGGCCAGACCGGGTTGCGGCCGGAGAAGTCGAAGACGTTGGTGAGGTCGCCGCAGACGGTGCGCCGCCACGGGCTGATGTTGGGCTCCTGGACGCCGAAGCGCTGCTCCAGGAAGCGCAGCACCGAAGTGTGGTCGTAGACGGTGGAGTCGACGACCCCGCCGCGGGTCCACGGCGAGACCACGACCATCGGCACCCGCACGCCCAGACCCATCGGGTACGGGCCGGAGACCAGGGTCTCGCCGGCCGGCAGGGTGTCGGACCAGGTGAGCGAGCCGTCCGCGGCCTTGACCCGGTACTTGCCGTCCTGACCGACGACCCGGTGGTAGGTGGCGGAGCCCTTGCCGACGCGGACGACGACCTCGCCGTCCACCGGCACGGTCGACTTGCCGCGCCCGGTGGCCAGCGGCGGGACGGGCGGCAGCTGGTGGTCGAAGAAGCCGCCGTGCTCGTCGTAGTTGAGGATGAAGACGGTCTTCTGCCACACCTCGGGCTTCGCCGCCAGGGCGGCGAGCAGCCGGGCGGTGAGGTGCTCGCCGTTCGGCGGCGCGTAGTTGGCGTGCTCGGAGAGCGCGGCCGGGGCGACGATCCAGGACACCTGCGGCAGCTGGTCGGCCTGGACGTCGGCGGCGAAGGCGTCGACCAGGGCGTCGCCCATCGCGAACGGGTCGTTCTTCTTCGCCGGGTCGCCGACGGCCCGCATGCCGCGCTCGTACAGCGGCTCGCCGGGCTTGGCCTTGACGAAGGGGGCGAACCAGGCGAGCGCGTTGTCGTCGAAGTTGTCCAGCGCCTGGTAGGTCTTCCAGCTGACGCCGGCCCGCTCCAGGCGCTCGGCGTAGGTGGTCCACTCGTAGCCGCCGGGGATCTCGGTGTTGTCGGTCACCGGGGTGTCCCGTACGGTGCCGCCGCTGGTCCCGGTCATCAGGTGGTCGCGGTTGGTGTTGGTGTTGCACTGGACGGACGCGTAGTAGGCGTCGCAGGTGGTGAACACCGAGGCGAGCGCGTGGTAGAAGGGCATGTCGGCGCTCTCGTAGTAGCCCTGGCCGAGCCAGCCGCCGGAGCGGCGGGTGACCGAGCCGTCGGCGAGGCCGTCGTTCCAGGCCTTCATGGAGTCCACGAAGCCGAAGGCGGGCGCGCCCTGCTGGTAGGCGCTGGTGTGCGCGGCGTTCATCGGGAAGGGCAGCAGGTGGCCCTCTTTGCGGCCCGGGTCGGGCTGGTGGAACACCGAGCGCCCGTTGATCCCGCGCACCGCCGTCCGGTCGCCGAAGCCGCGGACGCCCGCCAGGGTGCCGAAGTAGTGGTCGAACGCGCGGTTCTCCTGCATCAGCACCACGACGTGCTGGATGTCCGCCAGCCGTCCGGGCTTGGCCGGCGCGGCGAGCGCCTCCTGGACGCTGATCGGGAGGGCGGACAGCACGGCGGCCGCCGCCGCGCCGCCGAGCAGGCTGCGGCGCGACAGTTCGGGCATCGGACTCATCGGGTGGGGCTCCTTGCTGACGGGCGCCGGACCATCGGTTCGACCCGGACCAGTCATGTTTCTAAGTGACCGAGGTGACCGGGGCCGGGGAGTTCGATGACGATCCGATGGCCGCCAAGGGGCCCGGAGCTGTACAGACAACTTGACTTGACGCCGAGCCACGGAGAACCGCGGTCGACGAAGCCCGGTGAACTCTCGCGCCCCTCCGGGCCGTAGCACCGGGGTGGGGGCGCGGAAGCGGCGCGCCCGGACACCGGGGAGGAACTGGATGCAGTCCCGACGCGACCAGGTGCAGGCGCACCTGTTCGTGATGAGCAGGCTGGCCTCCGGCATGCTGCGGGCCGAGCCCGACGCGCCGGACACCCCCACCGGGCGGACCACCCGGGGCACCACGACCGGACTGGCCGTGGCCGTCCTGATCGGGCTCGGGGTCGTGGTGTACGGGGTCATCAAGCCCGGCGGCGACGCCGGCTGGACCAAGCCCGGCACGCTCGTGGTGGTGGAGGAGACGGGCGCCCGCTACCTGTTCGTGGGCGGGCAGCTGCACCCGGTGCTGAACGACACCAGCGCCCGGCTGGTGGCCGGCGACCAGATGGCGGTCGCCCAGGTCGGCCGGGCGTCGCTCGCGGACGTGCCGCGCGGCGCTCCGGTCGGGATCGTCGGCGCCCCCGACGGGCTGCCGCCGGCCGCCGAACTCGCGGGCGGCACCTGGCTGGTGTGCGGGACCGTCCAGCCCGGCCCGACCGGCGCCCCCGCGCCCCGGCTGGGCCTGCTGATGGACCCGGTCAAGGAGGGCAAGGCGCTGACCCCTGGTCAGGCCGTGCTGGTCTCCCTCCCGGACGGGACGGTGCACCTGCTCTGGCAGGGCCAGCGACTGCGCGTCGACACCGCCAACCAGGCCCTGCAGGCACTCGGCTACGGCGGAGCGACGCCCTTCCCCGTCCCGGCCGGGGTGCTGAACGCGCTGCCCGCCGGACCGGATCTCGCCTCCCCCGCCGTCCCCGGGCGCGGCGGCGACGGCCCGGTGCTCTCCGGGAAGCCGACCCGCATCGGCCAGCTCTTCGACGTCGCCGGCGGTGCGCACTACCTGCTCACCAAGGACGGCCTGGTCCCGCTCACCACGACCCTGTACGAGCTGCTGCGCGGCGATCCGCGCACCCAGAAGGAGGCGTACGCGAACAACGCCCCGGCGCCCGCGCTGATCGGCCCGGTCGACCTGGCCGCCCACACCGCGCCGGGCGGGGCTCCGGCCACGGGACTGCCCGAGACGCCGCCGACCCTGGTCACTCCGCTGCACGGCGAGGGGGTCTGCGCCGACCTGCACACCGGCGCCGGCTCCCCGGTCACCGCGATCACCCTCCTGGACGCGGCCGCGGCGGACACCGGCCGCCCGCCGACGGTCCCGTCGGGTGCGGCGGGCGGCACCTGCGCGGTGGCCGACCGGATCTCCGTCCGGCCCGGGCGCGGGGCCCTGGTCAAGGCGGTCTCCGGCGCGGGCACGGGCAGCACCGAGTACCTGGTCACCGAGGCCGGGGTGCGGTATCCGTTGCCCTCGACGGCCGTCGCCAAACAGCTCGGCTACGGGGGCGCCACGCCGGTCTCGGTGCCCGCCCCGGTGGTCGGGCTGCTCCCCGCCGGGCCGCTCCTCGACCCGGCGGCGGTGGCCGACGGGGCCGCCGCCACGCCGACGGCCGCCTCGACGGCCGCCGCCGCGGCCGCCGCGCCCGGTTCGGCCCCGTGCAGCTGAACCACCCGGTCTCGCGGGCCCGTTGAGTCGGTCAGGAACGTGTGCGGGGTCGCAGTCGCGCCCCCGCTCGTGCAGGGAAGGGAGCATGCCGTGGGCACACCGTCCATGTTGACGAAGGAAGACGAGGCGATCCGCCAGGTTCTTTCGAGCCTGGAGCAGCAGATCGAGAACATGGTGACCGCCGGCCGCACGGTCGAGCGGATCAAGGAGGAGCTCGCCGCCGGCTACATCTCCGGGGCGAGCAGCATGTTCCAGTCGAGGGTCGACGACTGGATGCAGCGCTACCAGCAGGTCATCGGTGCCTTCGAGCACTTCGTCCAGTCCACCCAGGGCGCCAACCAGATCCTCACCCAGGCCGAGGACGACGCCCGGGCACACGCCGCGGACGGCATCTACAACGGGCTCCAGGGCGCCTGAGGGCGCGTCGGAAGAGCAGGAAGACTAGGGAAAGCGAACCGATGGACTTCGGAAACATCCAGCTCCACCACGAGACGGTCGAGCAGTCGGCGGCCGAGCTCCGGCAGGCCGGCAACCTGATGCGCAGCAACCTGGACGAGCTCATGGGCAAGCTGAGGGGCGTGATCGACGGCGGGCACTTCCAGGGTGTCGCCGCCACCGCCTTCGAGGAGCTCTCCCGGGTCGTCGCGGCCAACGAGTCGAAGATGGACGAGGACATCGAGGGCGCGGCGGGCACGCTCACCAAGATGCACGACATCATGATCGAATCGGACTACAACGCCGGCAAGCAGTTCTAGTCCGGGCGGGGGCACGCGACCATGGGTGAATCGACGATCAAGGTGACGGTCGAGGGTCTTGAGACCTTCGTGAAGGACCTGAACGCCTTCGAGCAGGACGTCAACGGCCAGAAGACGTCCTGGAGCGAGGTGCCGGCCCTGAAGCCGGGGCGGGAATCGTTCCCCGCGACGAAGGCCTTGAAGGCCAACTTCGACGCCTTCTCCAAGAGCGTGGGCGAATCGATCGAGGCCATCCGGGGCGACGTCGACAAGATCGTGCTCGACCTGATCAAGGCGCGGGAGAAGCTTCACCTCGGAGACGGTGAAGCCCTGACGGAGGCCCAGATGATGGACGTCCTCAAGGACGTTCTCGGCGGAGTCACCGGAGCTCCCGCCCCGCCCAAGTGAGGGCCGTCGTCGGATCGGACGGTTGTGGGGCCGCCCGATCCGACGGCACACCGATGTCCTGACCCGTGTCACCGCGTTCGGAGGAAACCATGGCGGACGAGCCGCCCAAGACAGAGGCGCCCAAGGTCACGTACACCTGGGAACAGATGCTGGAGGCGTTCGCGGGGTCGGACCACAGCGCCATCGTGAAGCGGGGGGACGTCACGGGGCAGCCGTGGATCACCGGGCAGGAGCTGGTGACGGACTCCCGGTACAACAACAACCTGCGCAAGAAGAAGGACGGCCTGTCCACCCACAACGCCGGCTACGACATGTGGGCGGAGTGGGACTACGGTGACGGCAACGCCACCACCGCGTTCACCACGATCCTGGGTGTGACCTACAACTGGCCCTTCTTCGACGACAAGCCCTCCGGTAAGACGGGGAGCGTGCTGCACCTGTTCCATACCGACCCCGGAGAGATCCTCGGCGGGGCCATCTTCCAGGGGGGCCCGGGTAACGACAACACGAACTACAAGACGCTGACCGAGGCGGCGCGGATCCTCGCCCTGGTGGACACGTTCTTCGCGGACAACCGGGCGAAGATCCACCAGTGGGCCGAGTCCGTGGACGGCGCGGGCAGCGATTTCCAGGGCAGTGCGGCCGGCCGGTTCAAGGAGGTCCTGGTCGGGCTGCAGAACGAGTTCAAGACGCTGCACTACCGACTCAGCGGCGACCTCGACGCGTTCAAGGACGACGCCCCCGCGCCGGCCGCGGGCAGCAGCATCGCCGACAAGCTGAAGGCGGCAGGCGATGCGCTGGTCAAGGTCCAGCAGGACATGTACAACAACGGGTACAACCCCTGGCGCGGGTACAGCGCCTTGACGGACCCCACGGGCTCGTGGGCGTACAAGAAGAACGACGACCCGGACAAGCACGCCACGTACGCCTGGCCGGACCTGTGCATCCACTACGCGTTCACGCAGGAAGTCCAGAAGCTGACGGCGACCCGCTACCCGACGAACGACGCCTCAGGGGATTCGTACGAGGCCACGGTCACCGGCGGCTCTACGACCATGACGAGCGGTTCCACCGGAACCGCGTCGGTCGCCGCCTTCGCCACGGTCCTGAACAACGCGGCGACCAAGCAGTGGACGGACGAGGTCGTCAGGGTGCTCGACAAGGCGGCCACCGACGCCGGGACCGCCCTGGCGACCGCCTACGAGGCCGCGGCCAGGGTCCTGATGTCGTTCGCGGCCCCGGGCATGGACCTGGCGCCGGACAAGGTGGACCCCCCGAAGGACGGCCCCGACAAGGGGCCCGGCGGTCCTGACGGCCCGAAGGACGACACCAAGGGCCCGCCGAAGGGCGGCGCCGGTGCTCCGCCGCCGGGCATCGCGCCGCCCCCGCCGCCGAAGCCCGGCGGGATCGGCGGCGGGGGCGGTGGCAAGGGCGGCGGCACCGGGACCGGTGGCATCGGCGGCATCGGTGGCATCGGGGGGATCGGCGGAGGCAACGGCCAGGCGCCGCTGCTCGACAAGAACGGCAAGCCGGTCCTCGACAAGGACGGCAAGCCGATGTACGTCCCGCCGGGGACGACGGTCAACGGCAAGGGCGAACTCATCGGCCCCGACGGCAAGCCGCTGCTCGGCCCCGACGGCAAGCCCCGGCACGTGCCGGTGGGCACCGTCGTGGGCCAGCCGACCACGGGGTCGGGCGGCTCGGGCGGTTCGGGCGGTTCGGGCGGGTCGACGTCCAATACGCCGTTCAAGGTGCCGCCGGGCTCGAAGATCAACGACGACGGCACGGTCACCACCCCCGAGGGCAACCTGCTGAAGGACTCCAACGGCAACCCGGTGGTGCTCCGCAAGGACGACAAGATCGACGCGGACGGCACCGTCCGCACCGCGAGCGGTCGGCCCGTCTCGCAGTTCGAGCAGCTGCTGTCCGACGAGGAGCACGCGCTCTCCGGGCGGGGCGGCGGGCTCGTCCTCGGTGGGGGAGGTGGCAGCGGCGGCAGCGGCAGCAGCTGGACCGGCCTGCCGAGCTCGCTCGGCGGCGGCGGAATCTCCTTCGGCGGTTCCGGCGGTTCGAGCTCCCTCAAGAGCGGCACCGACCTGTTCGGCGAGCCCTTCAGCGGCCAGGGCTCCGGCCCCAAGACCATGGGCGGCATCGCCGCTCAGGGGCCGCCGCGCATCGGCGTCAGCGACCGCCTGGCCTCCGCCCTGGGCATCGACAAGGGGGCGACGGCCGCCGAGGAGGCCATGGCCTCCCGCACCATGGCGGCCGAGCGGGCGTCAGCGGCCGGGCTGGCCGGCGAGGAGGCCCAGCTGATGGGCCGGGGGGTCTCCACCACCGGTGGCGGCGGCCCCATGATGCCGCCTATGGGCGCCGGTGCCGGCGCGGGCGCGGGCGGTCAGGGGGAGAAGGAACGGCAGCGCACCACCTGGCTGGCCGAGGACGAGGAGGTCTGGGGCACCGACTCGGGCGCCGTGACGGGCGTCATCGGCCGCTGACCGGGCGATTCGCGTCGGCGGTCGAACCGCAGGACCCCGCCCATCCGTAGAGAGAACCGTACGACCCCACGAGCCGGCGCGTCCCGGGCCTCACCCCCGTAGGCCCGGGACGCGTCATCGGGATTCGGGACGAGACGGAAGTGCGGGTGAAGGCGTTGTCGTACGCCGAGCAGATCGAACAGGCCATGGCCGCTCTGGAGGAGCAGCAGGCCAAGATGGCGGTGGCCGCCAAGGAGTTGCAGGCGGCCACCGCCTCGGTGACGTCCAAGGACCGGATGGTCACCGCGACGGTCGGGGCGCAGGGGCAGGTGGTGTCCCTGGTCTTCCACACCACCGCGTACCGGTCGATGGCACCGGCCCAGCTGGGGCAGGTCCTGGCCGACGTGCTGAATACCGCGCGGGCCGACATCGGCGAGCGGGTCGCGGAGACCATGGGCGCGTTCAGCGGCCTGGGCGAGGCCCTGCGGGCCTCGATGACCGGCGGGACCGAACTCGACGACCTCTTCGCGCCGCTGCGGGACATGCGGCCCGGCTACGCCGACGAGGCCGCCGCGGCGGACCGCCGCAAGCGCGACCGGCAGGAGGAGTTCCGTGGCTAAGCCCCAGCTGACCGCGATGGCGGACCTGAAGGACAAGTTCGCCAAGTTCGGCCCGCTCTCGGACACCATCGAGGAAGTCCGCCGGTGGACCGACGAGATCAACGAGTTCAACAAGAGCTCGGCGGGCAACGACGACATCGGCAAGGAGTACCACAAGAACGTGGACGGGCCGACCGCCGATCTCGACGACCTGTTCAAGAAGGTGCGCGACCAGGTCGAGGGCGCCGGAACCAAGGGTCAGAAGACCTCCGAGATGCTGAAGAACGCCGACGAGGAAGCCAAGAACCAGAACTGACGATCCGTCAGGTTCTCGGTCCGGCCCGCTTCGCCCAACCCTCGACGAACGCCAGGAGTACGCCCCCGTGTCGATCATGCTTCCCCCGGCCCTGGCCAAGCTGTTCGGGTTCGTGACCGGCATGAAGTGGCCCGAGGCCAACGAGGACCGGCTGCGCACGGCCGGTGACGACTACCTGGAGATCTACAAGAAGGTCCCCGAACTCCGCTCCTACCTGCTGGAGTTGGTGAACTACGTCAAGGAGGAGTTCGAGGGCGAGGCGGCCGACCGGTTCGTCCAGCAGATGGGGCAGCTGATCGGCGCCGACGGCGGCACCGACTACGTGACGGCCTCCGGGGATTCGGCGAAGGAACTCGGCGACTACGCCCACAAGACCGCCAACCAGGTCGAGTACGCCAAGTGGATGATCATCGCCCAGCTGGTCCAGCTGGCCGCGCAGATCGCCTGGGCCATCGCCAACATCCCGCTCACCTTCGGGGCTTCGCTGGCCACCATCTTCGCCGCCGAGGTGGCGACCAGGGAGCTGGTCAAGCAGGTCTTCATCTGGCTGTTCAAGCAGATCGCCCTGCACGAGTTCCTGAACATCACCACCTCCATGATCATGGACGGGATCATCCAGGGCATCCAGATCGGCCAGGGCCACAAGGACCACTGGGAGAAGGACACCTTCCTCCAGGCGATCGAGTTCGGCGCGATCAACGGCCTGCTCACCGGCCCGCTGGAACTGTTCACCTTCGGCTTCGGCAAGCTCTTCGGGAAGATGTTCGGCGGCGGCATCGGCAAGGAGCTGCAGAACAACCTCAAGAACCTGGCCGGCGCCGAGCTGAAGACCGCGGCAGACCTCGCCAAGGGCGCGGGCCGCTCGCTGGAGAACGCGGGGCTCAACACCCTCAAGAAGACCGGCGAGGGCGGGCTGGCGGGCCTCGGCAAGACCGGGGTGAAGGACGGCCTCAAGGGCGCGGCGGAGGGTGCGGCCAAGACCACGGCCAAGGACGCGGTCGAGGGTGCGACGAAGACCACGGCCAAGGGCGCGGCGGAGGGCGCGGCCAAGACCACGGCGAAGGACGCCGTGGAGGGTGCGACGAAGACGACGGCCAAGGGTGCGGCCAAGGACGCGGCGGAGGGTGCGGCCAAGACCGCAGGCAAGGACGCGGCCAAGGGCGCGGCGGAGGGTGCGGCCAAGACCACGGCCAAGGACGCCGTGGAGGGTGCGGCCAAGACCGCAGGCAAGGACGCGGCGGAGGACGCGGTCAAGGCCGCCGAGAAGAAGCTGTCCAACGTCGAGAAGTTCACCCAGGAGATGGGCAAGTCCTTCGAGGAGCAGCTCGGGAGCCTGGGCATCTCCAAGGACCTGGCGAACGAGGCCGGGCGGAAGGTCGCCGAGACGATCGCCGGCAGCGGCGCCCGCTACGCCGTGGACCTCGGGACCGTCCGCAAGCTCCTGGACGCGGCGGTCAAGGACGCCGGCAAGGGCGGCGAGCACCAGGCCGTCAAGGACCTCGCGGACCGGACGCTCCACCTGATGGACGGTCTGCGGCCGCAGACCGGACTGCAGATGCTCTACAAGTTCGGCGAGGGCATCGGCGGCTACCTCAAGGGCGGCGTCCAGAACATCCTGACCGAGGGCACCTACAACTCGATCTTCGGCGACGGCTCGTTCTCGGTCACCGCCGAGACCTTCTTCGCCGGCGTCGCCATGGGCGCGATCGGCCACGCCGGGCACACCCTCACCGGCCCGGCCCGGCTCCGCTTCCAGGACAAGATCCGCGCGTGGGACGAGGAGTCCAGGAACAGCAGCGACGACAAGTACTACGGCCTGGGACACCCGCGAACCCTGCTGGCCATCGCGTCCACGCTGATGGGGCACCCGACCTCGCTGCTGATCCCCCGGCCGGAGGGGCCCAAGGCCCGCGAGGCGCGGCTGGCGGCGGAGGGGAACTTTGAGCACGCCACCCAGCCGAAGGACTTGCCCACCAGTTCCGACGGCTCCAAGTCGCAGCCGTCCACGACGGGGGAGCGGCAGACCAAGGACGCTCCGACCAAGACGGAGGCCAAGGCCCCCGAGGAGACGTCGAACAAGCCCGAGCCGCCGGCCAAGGTACCGACGTCCGGCGGCGGCTCGCACGAGCAGGGGCAGAAGTCGACGCAGCAACCCCCGGCGCACGAGACGGTGCCCGCGCCCGCCACGACGTCCGAATCCAACGTCCCCGCCCCCGCCCACGTCCCGGTGACCGGCGGGCACGAGCAGCCGAACCCCCGGGAGCAGCAGAACCCCCGGGGGAACGAGAACACCCGCGACAACGAGAACCCCCGGGAGAACGAGAACCCCCGGGAGAACCCGAAGACCCCCGAGCAGCAGAACCCCCGGGGGAGCCAGAACTCCCACGAGAACCAGAAGACCCCCGAGCAGCAGAGCGCCCACGAGAACCAGAAGACCCCCGAGCAGCAGAGCGCCCACGAGAACCAGAACACCCACGAGAACCAGAACACCCACGCCCGCAACGAGGAACTGCAGTACCTGGAGGTCGACGAGTCCAACGCCCCGAAGGAGCACGGCCACCACCTGCCGTCCGCCGGCCCGGAGCGGCAGCCCGGCTGGGTGCTCGGTGACAGGCCGTCCCAGGAGACGTTGAAGGCCCTGGAGCGCCTGCCCCTCGACCCGTCCCGCTTCGCCCTGGTGATCCACACCAACGAGCACGGGATGCCGATGCACAACGGCCGCGAGCTGTCGGTGGAGAAGCTGGCCTCCGTCGTGCGCGGGCTCGCCCAGACCGGGCACCTCGGCGGGGACCGGCGCACGATCGAGTTCGTCGCCTGCGACCTGAACGGGCCGCTCAACTCCCGGTACGTCCAGGAGGTGATGGAGCACGTCTGGGCGGACCCGAAGCTCGCCGACGTCAAGGCGGTGGCGGCCGACGGTCCGGTCTGGGTGGTGCCGGGGTTCGACTCCCCGACCGCGATGAAGGAGGGCCCCGGTACGGGCCACGTCGTGGTCGCCGCGAAGGTCGGCTTCGGCCGGGACGGCAAGCCGGTCGTCGAGGGTGGCGGGAACTGGTACGAGTACGTCAACCCCGCCTCCGAGGAAGGCCGGGCGCGCGTCGAGGCCGGCGAGCCGCTGGTGCGCTCGTACCCCTCGCCGCTGCCGGAGCACTACACGTCGGGCTCCAAGCACACGGACATGGCGGAGGCCTCGGTCTTCGGCGACGCGGCGAAATCCGCGCAGGAGCACGAACGATCGGCGCCAGGCCAGGAACCGCCACCGGCCTACCACTACACCGACGCGCCCGAACACGTCCGCGCCGAGGAGGGCGGTCGGCGCGGGGAACAGTGGCGCCAGGCCCAGCGGGACCTCCAGGACGCCTACGACGCCAAGCTCGCCGAGGCGGCCGACAAGCTCCGCCAGGACCCGGACGGCAGCGGCCACGTCCATGACGCGCAGGCCGAGGAACTGCTCCGCGAGGCCTTCACCGACGGGCCCGTTCGCTTCCCCGACGACGCGCCGCCGGGCCTGCCCACGGCGGTGTGGAAGCGCGCCAAGGACCTGATGTACCAGGAGCTGACGGCCCGGCCGCAGGACCGCGAGCAGATCCTCGACGGCCTCGACGGCCTCACCCACCTCGCCGCGGTCCGCGAGGCGGCCGTCCGGGTGGCGATGGAGCGCTTCGACCGGACGGTGACCGAGTGGAGCGCCCCGCCGCGCGCCCTCGGCGACGGCCCCGTCACGGTTTCGCACGCCGACCTCCCGGCGGTGACCCGGGACCTGATCCGCAGCGAGGCGCGGGGCGGCTTCAGCGCCCGGGCCGAGGCCGAGGTGGCCCGGATCTACGCCCGCCCGGAGGACCTCACCGGCGCGGGCAACGCGCAGGCCCAGCACGCCCTGAACCGGCTCACCGAGCACCTGCGCGGCGAGCTCGACTTCCGCGCCGACCACGAGACCGCGCTCGCCCAGGCGGAGCACCTGGTCGAGCGGGCCACCGCAGACTGGTACGACCGCCTCTCCCCGGCCGACCGGGAGCTGCTCGCCGCCGCCGGGGTGACGGAGCGCCCCGAGCTGTCACCCGACAGCGTGACCCTGATCAGGGAACAGCTGCGGGACCGCCTCGGCACCGACTTCGAGGAGGTCGCCGGCCCCGTCGACACGGCCGCCGGACCGCGCCGCGAGCGTACCCAGGCCGCGGACCTCTTCGGCCTGGCGCTGGCCGGCCGCGCCCAGGGCCTGCCGCACGAGTTCGCCGTCCAGGCGGTCCGCGAGGCGGCGATCCGGCGCGCCGCCACGGAGGCGGAGAAGGCGACCGAATCCTGGAACACGGACGCCGGCGCCGAGCGCAAGGACCGGGCCACCGCCTTCGGGGCGACCGAGCACGACGTCCAGCAGGCCCGTGGCACCGTCACCCGCGAACTGGCCCGGGACGTCGACCGGCTGGTCGCCGACCACCTCAACCGGAACACCGAGGACACCGAGGCGTTCGGGCGGGAGCTCGACGAGCTCACCGGCACCGGCGCCGTCCACGACCGGCTCACCCACCAGGCCGCCCGCCTCGCGGCCCGCCGCGCCGCCGAGGAGGCCGCCGAGAAGGCCGCCCAGGAGCACGGCGGCCTCACCGGGCACGGCATCGGCCGCCTGAAGGAGGGCCACCGGGACCGGATCACCTCCGCCTTCGACCAGGTGTTCGGCAAGCCCGAGGACCTGAAGGTCCGCCAGGAGGAGTGGGACGCACGGCACCGGGAACTCACCGAGGAGCTGGCCGAGCACGCCGCCTTCGAGGCCGAGGCCGCGCCCGCCCTGCACGACGCCGCGGCGGGGTTCGAGGACCGGGCGGCGCCGCACGTCCTCACCGACGACGTGATCGCCTTCCTCAAGCGCGAGTACGGCGACGAGTTCTTCGAGCGGTACCGCGAACTGTGGAAGCTCGCCCACCTGGACGCGGCCGGCTGGCGCGCCCACGAACGCGGCCACGAGGACGCCTTCGCCCGCCGCCGGGAGGAGGAGGCCGCGGCCGCCGAGGAGCAGCTCGCGCTGGTCCGGACGACCGCTCGCCCCGACACCCCGGAGGGGGCGGGCCACCACACGGATTTGCGCGAGACGGATTCGCACGAGACGGATTCGCACGAACGCCCTCGGCAGGACGACCTCCCCGAGTCCATCGAGACGGCGCTGACCGGCGCCACCACCCGGCCCGAGGAGCAGCCCGCACCGTCGCACACCGAGGCCCCGTCCGACCTCACGCTGCGGCCCCGGCCCGACGGCGAGGCGGTCGTCCACACCTCCGACGAGACGGTGGTCGTGCATGAGTCCGTGGAGTCGCCGGTGTCGGCGCCGCGGATGGTGGTGGATCGGACGCCGCGTTTCGTGGTGCAGTCGTCGTTCGAGGCGCGTCGGTTCGATCATGAGGGTCCGGTGACGGATCTGACGGTGCGGATCGATTTCGTCGAGGGTGGTCGGGGTCACAACACGGCTCTGGTGTGGGACAAGGTCGTTCGGGGTGTGGAGGAGTACCTCAACGCGCCTGGTTACCGGTTGGCCAATGGTGACCGGATGCATGTCACGGTGTTGCCGGCCAGGCTGGGTGAGCGGGCGCATCTGACGGTCGACCTGGTTTCGCGGGGCCGGGAGATGGACCAGAAGTCCTGGTGGCTGGACGCGGATCCGATCGACTACGCGCACGAGTTGGGCCACCAGATCGGTCTGCGGGACGAGTACCGGGCTTCGGGTCTGTCTCATCGTCCTGCGGTCGAGGGGAGTCTGCTGGGTGACCACCGGGCTCCGGCGCCGGAGGGGTTGCGGCAGGGTGGTCTGCGGGAGCGGCACTTGCAGCTGATCTCGTCGGTGGTGGGGCACCTGGACCCGGCTGCTACGCATGGCCGGACCTGGGATGAGGCCTGGTCGTTGGCGGCGGTGCATGACCGTGAGCATGTCTGGGTGGACCCGGTGTCGGCTCCGCTCGGGATCGGCTCGCACGAGGGTGGCCCGCTCGACGTCGCGCCGAGGGCGAACATCCATGAGGACAACCTGCCGGCGGAGCACAAGCGGCTCATCAAGCAGCCGGGCTATTCGTCCGGTGACCAGTTCGGGATCTCGGTCGCGCTGCTGAACGACCCGAATCTGCATGTTCTGATCGCGCGGGGGCCGCGGACGGCGGAGGGTCATGCCGTCAATCCCAAGGACAAGTCCCTGGAGATCGAGGCCTTCTACCGTTCCATCGGGATCTCCGACGACCGTATCCACACCGTGGACGTACCGAGCATGGAAACGAGTCATCTCTACGCGGTGATGGACGCGGAGGCTCATCGCATCGTGGCCGAGGACTGGGAGGTCCTCTCCGAGCAGGACCAGGAGGCGGTGGTCAAGAGCGTCACGTTCGGTACCGACAAGGTCGCCAAGGTGTTCTCGGAAACCCTGCGCGAGACCGTCCGTGACGCCTGGAAGATGGACCCCGCGCGCGACCAGCAGGTCGCGGGCTGGCTGGGGGAGCGTGGGATCACGCTTCCTGCCGAGGGTGCGAAGGTCCTGGTGCTGTGGTCCCGTTTCACCGGCAAGGTGACCCAGTGGGCCGACCTGGGTGGCCGGATGGAGCACGACACGAGCTTCCAGGGCGTGCGGCAGATCCTGCGGGAGGTCGCCCGTGAGCAGGGCATGGTGCTCATCACCGGTGACCCGCACCCTTCTCGGCAGAACAAGTGGAACGAGTTGGTCGCGGAGATGCGCGCGGAGCTCGGGATCGACACCATCCACCACATCACCGGCTTCTGGAAGGACGGCGGACCGGACCCCTCGGTCTGGACGGAGAACCTCAGGACCGGGCAGTTGAGGCTGTACGACTTCCTGGACCGCCACTACGACATGAACCACCTGGGGACCCGCTCCGGAAACCTGGAAGCCGCCGCGCTGCTCGGCCACAAGGTCACGTACCTGGAGGAGAAGGGCTCCAGCGGACGGGAGCGGATGGAGAAGTGGCACGAGCAGGACGCAGGCAAGACCAAGGCCGGAGGCATGGCGCCGGGCTACGAGCGTGTGGTGATCCCCACCCCGCCCACCGCGTCCGGCCGGTTCACCGTCCCGTTCGATCAGAAGCACGGCGGCCGCCTGGCGGCGGGTGAACGAGACAACGGTCTTGCGCCGGTGGGCAAGGGCAATGGCCACCAGCCGCTGGGCATGGTCGACCACGGGTTCCAGCCGCCGGGTGGGACCGTCCTGTGGCGCAAGCCCGCGGCGGTCTACGGCAAGGAACGCGGCTTCGGCTTCGAGGCACTGGCCAAGATCCGGGAGCAGTTGGGGTTGTCAGGTGACCGGCCGCTCGACGCCGGGCAGTTCGCCGCCGACCGTGCCCAGCACCTGCAACGCCGGTACGACAAGCTGCGCGGCGACATCGTGACGTACTCGGGCGGCGGACCGGAGGTGGAGAAGTACCTGGACACGTTCGACGAGGTCTTCCACGCCGACAGGCCGCGGTACGCCGAGAGCGCCCCGTGGCAGGTGTACCGGAGGATGGCCGAGGAGGGGCTGCCCTTGCTGCCCGAACTCTGGACGTACCACCGCAGCCTCCGCGACCGCTCGGACCTCTACCAGCTGGGCTACCAGATCCACGAGGTGCCCCGCGACGGCGACTGTCTCTACCACTCCGTCAACCACCAGCTGGGGACGGCCGTCAGCCCGCAGGCAGTGACGACGCTGCGCAACCGCGTCACGAGGTGGATCAGCCAGAACCGTGACCTGGTCACCGTCTTCGCGACCGAGCGCGGGTCGACCTTCAGCGACCTGGCCTGGATGGCCAAGACCAGGGGGTGGTGGGCCGGGTCCAACGGGGACCTGATCCCGACGATCGTCGCCTCGGCCCTGGGGGTGCGGCTGCACATCTTCGACGGGGTCAACTGGCACTCCTTGGCGCCGGTACCCGGTGCCCCCGAGGGCAACAGGGATGTGTCCCTGTTCCTCTCCGAGAGCCACTACTCCCCGCTGAGTCCTGTCCCCGCTCCGGAAGAGGCACCGGCTGCCGCCAGCACCCAGGAGGGCGATGGGGCCCCGAAGCGGCCGCTTGAGCACAACAGTGACTCGGAGCCGGAGGATTCGGCGGAGAAGA
>NZ_JBWKEQ010000015.1:0-7037 GCF_056435365.1 Kitasatospora sp. NPDC043949
CCCCCCCCCCCCCCCCCCCCCCCCCCCCCCCCCCCCCCCCCCCCCCCCCCCCCCCCCCCCCCCCCCCCCCCCCCCCCCCCCCCCCCCCCCGGCCCTACCGGCCTCCCGGACCACCGGCCGCCTTCATGTACGAGGTCCAGATCTGGGTGGGCAGCGCGGAGTCCGGGGTGTCCGGGGCGGCGCCGCCCAGCCCCTCCAGCGAGAGCAGCTTCATGTCCTTCAGGTCCGCCCGGAAGACCGTGACGGCCGTGGACATCCGCGCGTCGTAGCCGACGAACCACCCCGCCGTACGGTCCGGGGTCGTCCCCGGCTTCCCCGCCAGGTCCGGCCCGGCCTCCGCCGCCGCCTTGGCGCTCCCGGTGCGGACCGCGCTCTTCAGTGCCGCGTCCACCTCCCCCGCGACCTGCGGGGTCAGCGCCTGTACGGCGGTCGGCAGGCGCAGCGCGAGCGGCTCGCCGTTCCGGGTGATCCTCAGGACGGAGTACGGGTCCGTGTGGCTGCCTCCCGCGGCGAAGGCGGCGTAGGCGTCGGCGGTCCTGATCGCGCTCGGCGTGGAGTTCCCGACACCGAAGGCCGGCACCAACTCCCCCATGCTGCCCGGGAGCAGGCCCAGGTCGGCGGCGGTCTTCTGCACCCGGTCCAGGCCGACGTCCATGGCGAGCTGCATCATCGGCCCGTTGACGGACTGCTCCACCGCGCTCCTCAGGGTGACCGTCCCCCAGCTCCGCTTGCCGTCGTTGGCGGTCTTCGCTATCCGCCCGTTGCGCCCCCAGTACGGCCCCTCCGGGGTCATCACGTTCACGCCGTCGTCGCCGTCGTAGGTGGTGGTGGGCGTCACCGGGGTGCGGCTACCGCCCCGCTGGCGCTGGACGCCCTCGCTCAGGCCCGAGGCGTAGACCAGCGGGGTGAAGGCCGAACCGACCGGCACCGTGGAGGTGTTGGCGTTGTCGAAGCCCTGTTTCAGGTAGTCGGTTCCGCCGTAGAGCGCGACGATCCTCCCGTCCGGGGCCACCGAGGCGGCGCCGACCTTCAGTAACCGGTCGGCCTCGCGGCTGTCGGGGTCGATCCCCTTGGTGGCGTCCCGCACCGCGGCGGCCAGCGCGGTGACCTTCGGCTTCTCGAAGGTGGTGAAGATCTGGTGGCCGCCGAGGTCGAACTGGGCCTGCGTGATGTCGCTGTGGCCCTCCACGTAGGTCCTGGCCATGTCCACCAGGTACCCGACCTGGCCGCTCAGCCCCGCCGCCTTCGGCTGGGTCCTGGGCTCGGGGAACACCGTGTACCTGGCGCGCTCGGCGGCGGAGAGCTTGCCGACCTTCACCATCCGGTCCAGGATCCAGGACCACCGGTCCTCGGCCCGCCGGTGGTTGTTCGCACTGATCCCCGGATCGAACTGCCCGGCCCCCTTCAACAGGGCGGCGAGGAAGGCCCCTTCGCTCGGGTTGAGCTGCGAGACGTCCTTGCCGTAGTACGCCGCCGCGGCCCGTTCGATGCCGTAGCTGCCGCGCCCGAACCAACTGGTGTTCAGATAGCCGGCCAGGATGTCCGGTTTGCTCATCCGCCGGTCCAGTTTGATCGCGATGACGATCTCACTGAGCTTGCGCGAGACGTCCTGACGCTGGTTCAGGTAGCTGTTCTTGACGTACTGCTGGGTGATGGTCGAGCCGCCCTGGGTCTCACCGCCCGTGGCCATCTGGTAGACCGCGCGGCCGATGCCCGTGAAGGAGATCCCCGGGTCCGAGTAGAAGGTCTCGTTCTCGGCGGCCAGGACGGCCCACTGCACCGACTCCGGCACCCGGTCGAGCGGCACCTCCTGCCGGTTGGTCTCACCGATCCGCGCCATCTCGGTGCCGTCCGCCCAGAAGTACACGTTGTTCTGCTGGGTGGCGAAGGCGTTCAGGTCCTCCGGGACCTGGGTGGTGACGTAGAACCAGGTCAGCCACCCCGTCAGCACCGCCGCCCCGGCCCCCGCCACCAGGAGCAGCTGCCGCCAGGACGGGAGCCAGCGGCGGACTCCGCGCCGCCCTCTGCGCGGGTAGTCGATCCACCGCCGCCCTTCGGGCTCCTCCCCTCCGGGCTTCTCCTTCTCGGCCCCGCCACCTTGGTGAGCACGCACAGTCCGGTCTCCGATTCGCTCGTGGGCACAGACCCCCGAACTCAGACGCGATGAGGGTCGGACCACGGCACAACGGAATTGATGTGATCACGGTCATACCGCGCGGACCGGCGGGGCGGCGCAGACCCGCCCGGCCTGGGGTTTCACAGCGCCGGCCGAGGAGGTGGACCACGGGAAACGACGACGCCGGGGTGCCTTGTGGCACCCCGGCGGGTGGTCGAGGGCGAGGAAAGCGAACGGGCTATGTCAGGTGGAGTGAGAAGGAAGCCCGTTCATGGCCTCGCCGGGGCCAACGGTAGCAGTCAGGCGGGGATCAGGTCGCGCAGGTTTTCCGGGGTGATGACGACGGAGTCCGGGTGCAGGCCGTCCAGGCGCTCCAGGCCGATGTACGTGACCGGGCCGGCCGGGAGCGCCGCGCCGTCCCACAGCGTGGTGGCGGTGGCGCGCTCGTCCATCAGCCCGGTCAGGTGGCGGACCGTCAGGTGGTCGCGCTCGACGATGCCGCGCAGCAGCGTGGCGACCGACACCCGGTTCCCCTCGACCCGGTTGGAGTTCGGGTTGCCCTTCAGGTACAGGTGCAGCCACTTGGCGTGCCAGCGGCCGTCGTCCCCGCGCAGGAAGGCCAGTGGCAGGGCGACCCGGCCCGGGCCGCGCAGGTCCGACTTCATGCGGACGGTGCGCGGTTCGAAGGGGCGGCCCTGCTGTTCGGCATCGCGCAGCATGAAGCCGAAGAAGGACTCCTCGACCTCCTCGAAGCCCTCGCCGGAGAAGATGTTGACCTGCGGGACGATGGAGCTGCCGCGTACGGCGCCCAGGCGCAGGTTGATGAACTCGGAGCCGCCGTCGGTGGCGTCGGTGACGTCGCCCGAGTGCTCGCCCTCGAGCTGGGTGAGCGAGGTGTAGGAGAGCCAGCCGAGCGTCTCGTAGGAGTCGTCGAGCAGCAGGGCGGACAGGTCGAAGTCGGTGCTGTGGCTGGTCTGCTTCCAGTAGACGAAGAAGCGCAGCAGTTCGCCGTCGACCGGGGTGAGGGAGCCGCGGGGCAGCACGCCGAGTCCGGCGGCGGTGGCCCTGCCGCTGAGCGGGAGTGCGACGTCGAGCACGTCGGGGTCGATCAGCAGGTGCCCGGGGTCGGGGAGGCGGCGGCTCGTCTCGGCGTCCAGGGCGGCGAGCAGGCGGTCGCGTTCGGGTGCCGTCAGGGGCGGGCGGGTGTCGCCGGTGACCCAGGCGCGGCCGAGGCGGTTGACGAAGAGGCGGCGCCCGTCCGCTTCCCCGGTGCGGTTGTGGAGGTGTTCGCGGACCGACAGCAGGACCCGACCGGAGACCTGCGGGGCGGCCTGCTCGACGGCGGCCACGACGGTGTCGCGCTCCTCCGGGGTGCGGCCCGCGCGCAGCAGCCGGTCCAGGGACCGGAACAGCATGCCCGGGGCGGCGGCCAGCAGCCGTACCGCGCCGGTGACGTCGTCGGCGCCGAGGAGTTCCTCGACGCGGCTGGTGAGGGAGCGGGCCGCCAACTCGCCGCGGGCGACGGCGAACACCTCGGCGGCGTGCGGCCAGCGCGGGTACTCGTGCGGGTGGAGGCGCTCACCGAGGCGCTTGAACGCCTCGCGGTGCGCGGTGACGTCGGCGAGCTTGGCGGGGTTGGCGGCGACGACCGCGTCGAGGCCGGCCAGCAGGGCGCGGCGGGCCGGCCGTGGCAGCGCCCGGAACCGGGTCGGTTCCGCCAGGGTCACGTCGCCGTCGGACAGTGCGCAGGCCAGCCGGAGCACGTCGGTGACGGTGTCCAGGAGGAGGTCGGCACCGGCCCGGAGGCGGGCGAGGTTGACGACGGCGCGGTTCTCCCGGACCGGGATCGCCTCGGGCTGCGGACCGGCGACGCAGTGCCCGGCGAGCACGCCGAGGTCGCGCAGGCCCTCCTCGCCCAGCGGGGTGGTGCTGCCGGCCAGGGCCAGGTAGAGGGCCGTCACCTCCTCGTCCAGGGCGCCGCCCAGGTGCAGGACCGTCATGCGGTCGCCCGCGGCGGCGATCAGCTCGTCGTGGGCGGCGAGCAGTTCGGCGTAGCTGTGCTGGTACCTGCCGTAGGCCGGGAGGGTCAGCAGGTCGACCACGCCGGTGCGCAGTTGGGCGAGCACGCCGTCCCGTGACGCGTCGTCGGCGAGCGCCCCGGCGATGCAGTGCGTCCAGAACTCGAAGGTGTCCGGCACGTTGAGCGGGAAGTCGATGAAGTAGGCGTTGTGCCCGACGTGGTCGCCCACCAGCTCCCGGACGGTGCCCAGGGTGCGGGCGGCGGTGTCGACGACCGTCGCCCCGGGCAGCCCCGACAGGTGCTCCAGCAGGCCCGCCGAGAGCTTGAAACCCACGGACATCAGTGCGGCGTCGAACTGCCGCGCCGCGACGGCGCCTTGCCCCGCCGGACCGCCCGGCCAGGAGGAGGCGGGGAGGTGGTGGGTGTGCCGGACGACGATGGGTTCGAGACGGTGGACCATGCGGTCATGCTCGCAGAACGGCGCGGAGCGACGCATGCGGGTTTCCGGGCCCGCCACCGGTAGGTCCCGGGAAGTTGGCTAGACAGGAATTGGCTGAAAACTCATGCGGCGTTCGCTGGAGGACCTCGTACGGCCCGGCTGCGGCACCTATGTTCGAACCTTCTTGGCACCCCCCTTACCCCGAGAAGGAAGGACACCACGTGGCCTCCATCGACCGGCGCCGATTCCTCCAGCTGAGCGGCGCGTCCGCAGCCGCCGCAGGCCTCGGCGCGATCCCGCCCGCGGTCAGCAAGGCCCTGGCACTGCCCGCGATCGGCCGGACCCGCTCGATCGAGGACGTCGAACACGTCGTCGTCCTGATGCAGGAGAACCGTTCCTTCGACCACTACTTCGGCACCCTGCGCGGCGTGCGCGGGTTCGACGACCCGCGCCCCACGCTGCTGCCCGACGGCCGGCCGAACTGGCACCAGCCCGCCGCCGCCGTGAGGACCGACCGCTACCACGACCGCGGTCTGCCCGCCTCCGAGCAGGAGGTTCTGCCCTGGTACATCGACCCCAGGAACACCACCGAGTACCAGGCCGGCACCGACCACGGCTGGAGCAGCGGCCACCTCGCCTGGAACGAGGGGCGCCACGACCAGTGGGTGAACCAGAAGCAGGACGTCATGACGATGGGCCACCTCAAGCGCCAGGACCTGGCGTACCACTTCGCCCTGGCCGACGCCTTCACCCTCTGCGACTCGTACTTCTGCTCCGTCCACGCCGACACCGCGCCCAACCGCATCTACCTGTGGACCGGCACCAGCGACCCGCGCAACGTGTACGGCCGCAAGCCCAACGGCCCCGGCCTGGAGGAGCGCAACAACACCAACGGCTACACCTGGACCACCTACCCCGAGCGCCTGGAGAAGGCCGGCGTCAGCTGGAAGCTGTACCAGGGCGGCTCCGGCGAGCCGGGCACCCCCACGGACAACTACACCGACAACTCGCTGATGTTCTTCGAGCGGTACCAGGTCGCCGAGGGCGCGTCGGGCCCCCTGGTGGACAAGGGCGCCACCGACCACACGCTGAAGGAGTTCCGCGCCGACGTCCAGCAGGGCCGGCTGCCGCAGGTCTCCTGGATCGTCCCGCCGTACAAGTACAGCGAGCACCCGTCCGCGACGCCCACCGACGGCGCGTACTACATCAACCTCGTGCTGGACGCGCTCACCTCCAACCCCGAGGTCTGGGGCAGGACGGTCTTCCTCATCAACTACGACGAGAACGACGGCCTGTTCGACCACGTCGTCCCGCCGATGCCGCCGGTCGTCAGCGGCCCGGGCGGCCAGGGCATCGTCTCCGCCGACCTGAGGGCGAGCCTGCGCGACGAACTGCTCGACCTCGGCAAGCACCCGGGCGAGATGAGCCCGCTGGTCCCCGGCGCCGACCCGGGCGGCCTCCAGCCGATCGGCCTCGGCCCGCGCGTGCCGATGCTGGTCATCTCCCCGTGGTCGCGCGGCGGCTGGGTCTGCTCGGAGACCTTCGACCACACCTCCGTCCTGCGGTTCCTGGAGGCCCGGTTCGGCATCGAGGAGCCCAACATCAGCGCCTGGCGCCGGTCGGTCTGCGGCGACCTCACCTCGGCGCTCGACTTCTCCGGCACCGACCCGCGGCCGGTCTCGATCCCGGTGCCCGCGCCGATCGCCTCGCAGGGCAAGCCGTACCAGGTGCCGCTGCCCCAGCGGATGCCCACCCAGGAGCCCGGCGTCCGGCCGGCCCGCGCCCTCCCGTACGACCTGGTGGTCAACGAGGAGGAGACGGACACCCCCGGGCGGTTCCAGCTGGATCTGGAGAACCGGGGCGAAGCTGGCGCCTGGCTCTACGTCTACGACCGGACCGCGCCGAAGGCCGCTCCCCGCCGCTACACCATCTCGGGCGGCGACACCCTCGGCGACTTCTGGCCGCACTCCGCCTCCGGCGACTACCACCTCGCCGCCCACGGCCCGAACGGGTCGGTGTACGAGTTCGAGGGCAGCGCCCGGACCGAGCTGGTCGCGCTGTTCGACCCGCAGAAGTCCAAGGTGCGCGTCAAGGTCACCAACAACGGGCCGGTCACCCGGACGGTGACCGTCGCCAACGCCTACGCCAAGGGCTCGCAGCAGAGCCGCAGCCTCCGGCGCGGCGCCTCGGCCCAGTTCACCTTCGACATACGCCCCGACAGCCGCTGGTACGACATCACGGTCGCCGCCACCGACGGCCCGACCTTCCGCCGCCGCTGGGCCGGCCACCTGGAGAACGGCCGCCCCGGCACCAGCGACCCCGGCCCCCGCTGACCGACGGCGCGGCCCTGACCGTCGGCACGGCGCCCGACCGACGGCGCAGCGCCTGAACCGGCCCGGGGGGGGGGGGGGGGGGTGGGGGGGAGGGGGGGGGGGGGGGAGGGAAGGGGAGGGAGAAGAGGG
>NZ_JBWKEQ010000015.1:7047-35119 GCF_056435365.1 Kitasatospora sp. NPDC043949
CCCCACCCCCCCCCCCCCCCCCCCCCCCCCCCCCCCCCCCACCCCCCCCCCCCCCCCCCCCCCCCCCCCCCCCCCCCCCCCCCCCCCCCCCCCCCCCCCCCCCGAGCCCCAGCGCCTGGCGGTACCAGGGGGCGGCGGCGGGCAGCCGGGCAAGGGGGCCGGGGCCGGGCGGGCAGGCGGCGAGGCGCCAGACGTCGTCCCCCCGGTACCAGTGGTCGCGGGCGATCAGGGAGAACTGCCGCTCGGAGACGCGGCCCGGGGTGGCGGCGAGCAGACGCCGGCATTCGTCCCACGAGGCGTCGGGGCCGTCCGCGCCGTCCGGGCCGTCCGCGCCGGGCAGGGCGGGCAACAGGCCGAGGCCGGCCAGGGCGGCGAGCAGGTCGCCGGCCCGGACCGGGTCGGGGTGGCTCGCGTGCTGGACGCCGGGCGGGACGGCGTGGTCGTCCAGGGCGAGCGCGGTGATCAGCCGGGCCAGGTCGGCGCGGTCCACCACGGAGAGCCTGGCGTTCCCGCCCGCCCAGGGCACCGGCACCCGGCGGACCAGTTCGGCCAGCGCGGGCACCACCCAGCGGTCGCCCGTCCCGGTCACCAGGCCGGGCCGCAGCACGACGGCACCGGCCGCCAGCGCGACGCGTTCGCCGAGCAGCCTGGTCCGGCTGGCCTCGGAGACCGGGGCGGCCGGCACCTCGTCGACCCCGATGCCGGAGTGCGGCCCCTCGCCGTACACCGCGGTCGTCGACAGGTGGACGATCCGGCGCACCCCGGCCCCGGTCGCGGCAGCCGTCACCGCCTCGGTGCCGCGCACGTTCACCGCCGCGCACTCCTCGGCGCCGCCGGAGACCCGGGAGGCCAGGTGGAGCAGGACGTCGGCACCCTCGCAGAGCGCGGCCAGCGCCGCCCCGTCGGCGAGGTCTCCCGGCACCCAGGCGGCCGGGCCGCGCCCGTCCGGCACTTCGCGGGCCAGCGCGCGCACCCGCGCGCCGCGGGCGGTCAGGGCGGCCAGCACCGCGGAGCCTATGAAGCCGGTCGCCCCGGTCAGCGCGACCGTGGTGCGCTCCGGGTGCCGCCGTCCCGCCGCCATGCCGCACCCCTCGCCGTCCCGCCGTCCCGGCGTGTCCCGTGTCGCCGTCGACCGGCCGGTCAGTCTATCCAGCCGCCACCCGCCCGGCGGCCACCCGTACGGAGGGGGCGGGGCACGGCCCGAGGTAAGGCCCACCTAGGCTGTAGGCCAAGCAAAACGGGCGAACCGGACCCCCTCCAGGGGCCACGAGGACGGAAAGCAGGGCCCCCCGATGGGCGACGGAATGTCAGGCATGCACCACCACGGCGGGATGACCCAGCTAGGCCCGTTCACCTTGTCCAACGTCTGGACCTGGTCCCCCGACTGGGTGTTCCTGCTGGGAGGCCTGGCCGCCCTGGCGCTGTACGCGGCGGGCGTGGTCCGGCTCCACCGGCGCGGCGACCGCTGGCCGATCGGCCGGATGGTCGGCTGGGCGGCCGGTGTCGGCAGCTTGATCCTGGTCACCTGCACCGGGCTGAACGACTACGGCATGGTGCTGTTCAGCGCGCACATGATCCAGCACATGGTGCTGTCCATGCTGACGCCGATCCTGCTGCTGCTGGGCGCCCCGATCACGCTGGCGCTGCGCGCGCTGCGGCCGACCGGCAAGGGCCGCCCGCGCGGGCCGCGCGAGCTGCTGGTGGCGCTGCTGCACAGCCGGTACGTCCGGGTGATCTCGCACCCGGCCTTCACCATCCCGATGTTCATCGCGAGCCTGTACGGGGTCTACTTCACCCCGTTGTTCGACTTCCTGATGCAGTACCGCGCCGGGCACATCTTCATGATGGTGCACTTCCTCCTCACCGGTCTGGCCTTCTTCTGGCCGATCATGGGCGTGGACCCGGGCCCGCACCGCCCCGGCCATGTGATGCGGATCATCGAGCTGTTCATGGGCATGCCGTTCCACGCCTTCTTCGGCGTGGCCGTGATGATGGCCAGCCACCCGCTGGTCACCACCTTCACCGTGGAGGGCGCGCCACCGGGCACCAACCTCCTGGAGGACCAGAAGCTGGCCGGCGGCATCACCTGGGCGTTCGGCGAGATCCCGACCGCGATCGTGCTGATCGCGCTGGTGTACCAGTGGATGCGTTCCGAACAGCGGCAGGCCCGCCGCTCCGACCGCGCCGAGGAGCGCAGCGGCGACGCCGAGCTGGAGGCGTACAACGCCTATCTGGCCTCACTGCACAAGCGCGGCCCGCGCCCGGCGGCCCCGGCCGCCCCCGCCGCCGCTGTCACCCCCGTCACCCCGGCGGCCGACGCCGGCTGAGCCCACTGCCGCCTGTACCACGGAACCCCCTGTGGAACGGGGGTTCCGCCGTATACGTTCGGACGGTATGCACGCTCTGCTGATCGTCGCCGTCCTGCTCGGCGGGTACGTCCTGCTCTGGCTGCTCGGCTTCCTCGGCTGCGCGCTGCGGCAGGGGCGCCGCCCCGCCCCCGTCGGGGCGGACTACCTGGTCGTCCTCGGCGCCGCCCTGGACGGCTGCGAGCCCGCCCCGCCGCTGGCGGCCCGGCTGGAGGCCGCGCTGGAACGTTTCGCCGCCGAGGAGGCCGCCGGGCACACGCCGCTGCTCCTGGTCACCGGCGGGAAGGGCCCGCACGAGGAGTGCACCGAGGCCGCCGCGATGGCCCGCTACCTGACCGCCCGGGGCGCCCCGGCCGACCGGATCCGGCGCGAGGAACGGGCCGTGAACACCGTCGAGAACCTGCGTTTCAGCGCGGCGCTGATGGCCGCCGAACGGCCCGGCTACCGGTGCACGGTCGTCACCAGCGGCTTCCACACCGCCCGCACCGCGCTCGCCGCCCGCCGGGCCGGCGCCCCCGGCCGGGTGGTCGCCGCGGACGGACTGCTCGCCCACGGCCCGTACGCACTGCTGCGGGAGGCGGTCGGCACGGCACTCGCCTACCCGCGCGCCAACGCCGCCGCCCTCCTGCTCCTCGCGGGCACCGGGGTCCTCCTCGGCTAGGCGGACCTATGCCCCGGGCCCGGCGGCTGCTACTGGAGCCTCCACTGCTGGTTCCAGCCGCTGTTGCAGGTCCAGACGCCCAGGGCCTTGGCGTCCTCGTCGTAGGTCAGGCAGTCCTGGTCGGTGATCCGGATCTGGTACTGGCCGTCGCCCTGCGCGACGAGCTGCCACTTCTGCTCGTCGGCGCCGGTCCACGGCTTGGCGTCGGCGACGTAGCCCTTGGTGTTCTCGGTCAGCACGAGGCCGGACACGGCGCTGGTGATCTTGTAGCGGCCGTTGCCCAGTGCGGTGAACTGCCAGCCGGTGTTCTTGGGGCCGCTGGTGCCGGCGAGGATCGAGGGGCCGGAGGCAGCCCCGGTGGCCACCGGGCCCCGGCCGGTCTTCACCTTGGGGTACAGCAGCCCGGTCACGGCGTCACCGCCGCCACCGCCGCCCTGGTGCGCGGGCACGCCGGGAGTGGCGGTGCCGCCGGTGCTGACGCCCGGCACCGTACCGGGATTGGCCGGGACACCCGGGGTGGCGGTACCACCGGTGCCGACGCCAGGCACCGTACCGGGCTTGGCCGGGACACCCGGGGTGGCGGTACCACCCGTGCCGACGCCCGGCACCGTGCCGGGGATGCCGGGGGTGACGGGGACGCCCGGGGTGCCGGGGGTCCCCGCGATGTCGGCCGGGATCTCGCGGGCCGGGAAGTGGATGATCCGCTTGCTGTCGTAGCACCGGATCAGCACGCAGGACCGGGAGGTGGTCACGGTCCGGTCCGAGTCGCTGCCGGCGAAGGCCCAGTTCCCGTAGCCGCCGTCGCCCTTGTTGGTGAAGGTCGACTCGCCCGCGAAGACCCAGATCCGGAAGTCGTCGTAGCCGGTCGGGCCGCCCTCGCTGTCGTGGTGCTCCAGCTTGACGGTCTGGTCGATCAGCACCCCGCGCATGTCCGCCTCGTAGACGTTGCGGAACCAGAGGGTGTCGTACAGGTCGGTGCCGTCGTACTTGAACACCATCACGTTGAACCCCGGTGCGGCGGCGCTCAGTTGGCCGGCCATCCCCTGGGTGAACGCCGCGTTGTCGGCCTGCGCGGTGAGGGCCGCGCTGCGGAAGCCCCCGATCATGGCGCCGATGGAGCTGATCAGCGCGCTGTAGCAGTTGCCGTTGCCGATGTTGGCGGGCCCGCCGACGCCCGGCTCGATGCCCGGGCAGTCGGTCGCCGCCGAGGCCTGCTGCGGCACGGCCATCAGGCCGGTCGAGGCCAGGGCCGCCAACAGGGTGCCGGCGACGGCCCGTTGGGTGGCCCTGGTCGTCCGGCGGGAGGAAGCGCGCATGCTGAAGTGCCCCGATCATTCGGCGAGGTGGCGTCCGTCTGCGGATCCGCAGCGGAGAGCGGTCCTCCGGATGCTAGGGCCGCTCACCGGCACCACCCGCGATCTTGACGGCACCCTGACGAACCGTTGATGATCTTCCTCCGCGCTGGCCCCGCAGCGGCCGCGGAGGCCGCCCGGAAAGCCCGGAGGCTCCCGGGTCCGGTACCGGACCCGGGAGCCTCCCGGTGCTTCGACTCCCCTGGGATCAGGCGAGGTTGGCGAGCGCCTCGTTGAAGGTCTTGGACGGGCGCATCACCGCCGCGGCCTTGGCCGGGTCCGGCTGGTAGTAGCCGCCGAGGTCGACCGGCGAGCCCTGCACAGCGATCAGCTCGTCGACGATGGTCGTCTCCTGCTCGCCGAGCGCCTTGGCCAGGCCCTCGAACGCCTGGGCCAGCTCGGCGTCGGCGGTCTGCTGGGCCAGCTCCTGGGCCCAGTACAGGGCCAGGTAGAAGTGGCTGCCGCGGTTGTCGATGCCGCCGAGGCGGCGGCTCGGCGACTTGTCCTCGTTGAGGAAGGTGCCGGTGGCGCGGTCCAGGGTGTCGGCCAGCACCTGGGCGCGGGCGTTGCCGGTGCTGGTGGCCAGGTGCTCGAAGCTGGCGGCCAGGGCGAAGAACTCGCCGAGGCTGTCCCAGCGCAGGTAGTTCTCCTTGACCAGCTGCTGGACGTGCTTCGGGGCGGAGCCGCCGGCGCCGGTCTCGAACAGGCCGCCGCCCGCCATCAGCGGGACGACCGACAGCATCTTGGCGCTGGTGCCCAGCTCCAGGATCGGGAACAGGTCGGTCAGGTAGTCGCGCAGCACGTTGCCGGTCACCGAGATGGTGTTCTCGCCGCGGCGGATGCGCTCCAGCGAGAACGTGGTGGCCTCGACCGGGGACTTGATCTCGATCTGCAGGCCGGTGGTGTCGTGCTCCGGCAGGTACTTCTTGACCTTCTCGATCAGGACGGCGTCGTGGGCGCGGTTCTCGTCCAGCCAGAACACCGCCGGGTCGCCGGTGGCGCGGGCGCGGGTGACGGCCAGCTTGACCCAGTCCTGGATCGGCAGGTCCTTGGTCTGGCAGGCGCGGAAGATGTCGCCCGGCTGGACGGCCTGCTCCAGCACCACGTTGCCCTCGGCGTCGACGAGGCGGACGGTGCCGGCCGCGGCGATCTCGAAGGTCTTGTCGTGGCTGCCGTACTCCTCGGCCTTCTGGGCCATCAGACCGACGTTCGGCACGGAGCCGATGGTGGCCGGGTCCAGGGCGCCGTGGGCGCGGCAGTCGTCGATGACGGCCTGGTACACGCCGGAGTAGCTGCTGTCGGGCAGCACGGCGAGGGTGTCGGCCTCCTGGCCGTCCGGGCCCCACATGTGGCCGGAGGTGCGGATCATGGCCGGCATCGAGGCGTCGACGATGACGTCGCTCGGGACGTGCAGGTTGGTGATGCCCTTGTCCGAGTCGACCATCGCCAGGGCCGGGCCCTCGGCGAGCTCGGCCTCGAACGAGGCCTTGATCTCCGCGCCCAGGTGCGGCACGCCGTCCAGGCCGTTGAGGATGCCGCCGAGGCCGTTGTTCGGGTCCAGACCGGCGGCGACCAGCACCTCGCCGTACTTGGCGAAGGTCTTCGGGAAGAAGGCGCGGACCACGTGGCCGAAGATGATCGGGTCGGAGACCTTCATCATGGTGGCCTTGAGGTGGACCGAGAACAGCACGCCCTCGGCCTTGGCGCGCTCGACCTGGGCGGTCAGGAACTCGCGCAGGGCGGCGACGCGCATCACCGAGGCGTCGACGACCTCGCCGGCCAGCACCGGGACGCGCTCGCGCAGCACGGTGGCGCTGCCGTCCTCGGCGACCAGCTCGATGCGCAGCGCGCCGTCGGCGGCGATCACGGCGGACTTCTCGGTGGAGCGGAAGTCGTTCTGGCCCATGGTGGCGACGTTGGTCTCGGAGTCGGCCGACCAGGCGCCCATGCGGTGCGGGTGGGTCTTGGCGTAGTTCTTCACCGAGCCCGGGGCGCGGCGGTCCGAGTTGCCCTCGCGCAGGACGGGGTTGACGGCGCTGCCCTTGACCTTGTCGTAACGGGCGCGGACGTCCTTGTCCTCGTCGGTCTGCGGGTCGTCCGGGTAGTCCGGGAGCGCGTAGCCCTGCGCCTGCAGCTCGGCGACGGCGGCCTTCAGCTGCGGGATGGACGCCGAGATGTTCGGCAGCTTGATGATGTTGGCGCCCGGGGTCTTGGCGAGGTCGCCCAGCTCGGCGAGGGCGTCCTCGATCCGCTGGCCCTCGGCGAGACGCTCCGGGAAGCTCGCGATGATCCGCCCGGCCAGGGAGATGTCGCGGGTCTCCACGCGCACACCCGCCGTCGAGGCGTATGCCTGGACAACCGGCAGGAACGAGTAGGTCGCCAGGGCCGGAGCCTCGTCGGTGTGCGTATAGATGATGGTCGAGTCAGTCATCGGTACTCCGCTTCACGTCTCCAACGTCTTGACGTCAAGATATCTCGTCACGGCCCCCTAGCTCCACCTCCCCCCGCCCCGGAGCGCGCGCCGGGCGCCCCGGGGGCGCGCCGACGGTCAGCTCCACCGTGGTCCCGGGGCGGGTGCGGGGCAAGCGGAGAACGCTCAGACCTCGGTGAACCGGGCCGCCAGCTCCGTCTCGTCGGCGAGGAACCAGAGCTGCCGGCCGCGGTTGCTCTCCCGGACGAAGTCGCGCAGCGGGTCGCTCGCCGCGACGTGGTCGGCGATGTCGCCGAGGACCACGAGGCCGACGCGGTAGTTGACGAACTTCTGCACGATGCCGCCGGCGACCCGGGTGCGCAGCGTGAAGAAGTCCGGGTGCAGCCGGGCGACGGGGACGACCACCCAGGAGGCACCGCGGCCGAACGCGTCGCCGATCACGTCCATGGCGTCCTGCTCCTCGCGGATCGGCGCGCCCTCGGCGGGCAGCCGCAGGACCGTCGTGCCGTACTGCTCGGACATTGCCGTTCTCCCTGGTCGATGTGGATCCGATATGGACCCGATGCGGATCCCGATGCGGATTCGGTGTGACCGACGCCATCCGACGCGGTCGGCGTCAGTGCATGGACGAGGTCATCGTGTGGACGATGCCGAGCAGCGCGGCGGTGTCGGCCGGATCGCCGAGGACGACGAGCCGCAGGGTCTCCCGCTCCTCGTCGTGGATGGTCTCGACGTGCAGCGGCCGGCCGCCCTCGCGCGGGCCGGCGATCGCGGCCATAACGGCGGTGGACAGCCGGTCGGCGGCGGCCCGGTCGACGTTCTCGATCCGGACGACGGCGGACACCTCGGCCCGCCGCGCGCCGGCGCCGGGCGCGGGCGGGGCGGCCGGGGCGCCGGTGAAGGCCTCCAGGTCCGCACGGGCGATCCGGTACTGCTTGCCGATCCTGGCCGCGACGAGCCGGCCGTCGCGGATGTAACCGCGGACGGTGCGCACGTGCAGGCCGAGCAGTTCGGCCACCTGTTCCACCGAGTAGTACTGCGCCACCTGCGACCATCCTCTCGAACGCCCTCATCCGCAGGAAACATACCATCCGATAGGGATGTTTACGTAATGATAGGGAGTGGTTTAGTCCACTCGGGTGAACCGACCGTCAGGGGTGCGTCAACGCACCCACCCATTCGGTCAACGCCGCGTCAGGACCGGCGACGCCCGGCGGAACCCGGCCTAGCGTCGAAGCAGCAGTTCCGGCAGGCACCACCACCCCACCCGGGAGCACTCGCATGGCCCGCGTCGTCTGGCACGTTCCGGTCACCGTCTCCGGTACCGGCACCACCACCGCCCTCCGCCTCTTCCGCCTGCGCGACGGCCGCCGCTGCGCCGTCGGCTTCTCCAGCCCCGAGTCGCTCGCCGCCCTCTTCGGGCCGGACCAGGCCTTCACCGAACTCGGTGAACCCGCCCTTCGCGCGCTCACCGCCCCGCTCGGCATCGACACCCTCGTCCTCGACCCGCGCCTGGTCGCCCCGCCCGTCACCGCACCCGCCGCCCCGCTCGCCCCCGTCCCGACCGCACAGCTCCAGCACCGGTGACCGCCCTCCAGCTGGTCCCCGAGGACCCGGACCCCGAACCGGAACCACCTGAGCCGGCCCGGGCGCTGCACGCGCTCGCCCGGGTCAGCTACGGGCCGGTCCCGCTCGACTTCGACCGGCTGGCGGCCGAGCACCCGGCCGTCCAGGGCGGACTCTCCCTCGCCGGCGACGCCGACCTGGAGCTCCGCCTCGCCTGCACCGGCCCCGAGGAACTGCGGGCGGTCGCCACCGCCCTCCAGCGCGCCGGGGCCGCCAAGGTCAGGATCGACCTGGTGCTGCGCGCCCTCACCCCCAGACCCGTCACCCTCCGCCCGGTCCCCTAGGCCTCCTCCTCGCTCCCCGGTCGGACGGCGCCAGGGCCCCGCCCCGGTGCCGTCCGACCGTGATCATTTCCTCGTCCCGCGCCCGCGACGTACCGTCAAGCCCAGAGGCGACGCACCCGGCTTGAGGAGCAGGCACGATGGACCGATTGACGTACGACGAGGTCAAGGCCGCCGGCGAGCGGATCGCCGGGAGGGTGCGGCCGGTCGCGGTCGCCCCCGGGGACGACCGCGGGCGGACCTGGCTGGCGCTGGAGTTCCTTCAGCACACCGGCAGCTTCAAGGCGCGCGGTGCGCAGAACTTCCTGCTCGCGCACGCCGAGGCGGGCACCCTGCCGGAGGCCGGGGTCACCATCGCCTCGGGCGGCAACGCCGGGCTGGCCTGCGCCTGGGCCGCGCGCGAGCTCGGCGTGCGCGCCACGGTGTTCCTGCCCGAGACGGCCTCCCCGGTGAAGCTGGCGCGGCTGCGCTCGTACGGCGCCGACGTGCGGCTGGTCGGCCGGGAGTACGCGGAGGCGCTGGCGGCCTGCGAGGAGTTCGCGGCGGGCAGCGGGGCGCTGGCCTCGCACGCCTACGACCACCCGCTGATCGCCGCCGGCGCGGGCACCGTGCTGGAGGAGATCCGCGCCCGGGTCCCCGGGCTGGACACGGTGGTGGTGTCGGTCGGCGGCGGCGGGCTGTTCGCCGGGGTGGCCGTCGCGGCCCGCGAGCACGGCGTCCGGGTGGTCGCGGTGGAGCCGGAGGGTAGCCGGGCCCTGCACGCCGCCCTCGCCGCCGGCCACCCCGTCGACGTCCCGGTGTCCTCCGTGGCCCAGGACGCCCTCGGCGCCCGCCGCGCCACCGCCCTCGCCGTCCACGCCGCCCGCCACGAGGGCGTCCGGTCCGTTCTGGTCGACGACGAGGCCATCGTGCGTGCCCGCCGCCGGCTCTGGGAGGACCGCCGCATCGCCGTCGAGTACGCGGCCTCCACCGCCCTGGCGGCCCTCGACCACGCGGAGGGCGAGCGGGTCGCCGTCCTCCTGTGCGGCGCCAACACCGACCCGTCCGACCTCGCCACCCCCTGACCGACGGCCCCCGGACGGCGGCTTTGGCCGGATCCGTCGTCAAGCACGAAGACCTGCCCGCCGGTTGGGAAACCGGCGGGCAGGTCCCGTTGTCGGCCGGGCGCTACAGGCTCAGCACCGTCCGCAGGGCCCCGGCGACCTCCGCCTCCGGGTCGTCCGCCGCGCCCGTCGAGCGCCAGGCGACGAAGCCGTCCGGCCGGACCAGCACGGCGCCGGCCGGGCCAATCCCGTGCAGCTCCGCGAAGTCCGCGCCCGGCTCCGACGCCAGGTCGTCCTCGGCGCCGCCGCCGATCCGGTAGGCGTCCAACGGGACGGCCAGCCGGTCGGCCGCCCGCCGCGCCCCGGCCTGCCAGGCCGCGCCCTCGGGGCCGGTGAGCAGCACCATCGCCTGCTCGTACAGGTCCAGCGTGGACAGGCGCACGCCCGCCCGCAGCAGCCACTGGTGCGGGGCCCGGCTGCCCGGCTCCCCGGCCGACTCGAACTTCTCGGGGACGACCGCGCCCGCCGGGTCCGTCCCGATCACCGCGCCCACCGGGTAGCGGTAGCCGAGCGCCACCCCGAGCACCCCGGTCTGCCGCCCGGCACCCGGCACCACCGCGTACCCGGGGTGGCTGTGCTCGGCCGAGCGGGCCGAGGCGCGCTCGCTGGTCACCTGCGCGACCGGGCGGCGCTCCTGCCCGTACGTCTCCAGCAGCTCCGGCCCGGCCCACCCGCAGAGCACCGCGGCGAGCTTCCAGGCCAGGTTGTGCGCGTCCTGGATGCCGGTGTTCGAGCCGAACGCGCCGGTCGGCGACATCTCGTGCGCGGAGTCCCCGGCGAGGAAGACCCGCCCGGCGCCGTACCGCTCGGCCACCCGCTCGGCGGCGTGCCAGGGCGCCCGGCCGGTCACCTCGACGTCGAGCTCCGGCAGGCCGACGGCGGTGCGGATGTGCCGCTCGCAGCGCTCGTCGGTGAACGCCTCCAGCGGCTCACCGTGCTCGGGGTGCCAGGGCGCGTGGAAGACCCACTCCTCCTGGTTGTCCACCGGCAGCAGCGCGCCGTCCGCCTCCGGGTTGGTCAGGTAGCAGGCGATGAAGTGCCGGTCCCCGACCACGTCGGCCAGCCGCTTGGCGCGGAAGGTGATGCTGACGTTGTGGAACAGCTCGCCCTGGCCGCTCTGGCCGATGCCCAGGCGCTCGCGGGCCGGGCTGCGCGGGCCGTCCGCGGCGATCAGGTAGTCCGAGCGCACCCGGCGCTCCTCGCCGGTCTCCCGGCTGCGCAGCACCGAGGTGACGCCCTCGGCGTCCTGCTCGAAGGAGACCAGCTCGGTGTTGAAGCGGACGTCGCCGCCGAGGTCGCGGGTGGCGCGCAGCAGCACCGGCTCCAGGTCGTTCTGGCTGCACAGGCACCACGAGCTGGGGCTGAACCGGGCGAGCCGCCCGCCGGGGTCGATCTCCCGGAACAGCCACTCCTGCTCGGTGCCGGTCAGCGAGGGCGCCTGGAGGATGCCGTGGTTCGGGGCGAGGACCGACGCCGCCTCGCGGATCGCCGGCTCGATCCCGGCCACCCGGTACAGCTCCATCGTGCGGACGTTGTTGCCTCGGCCACGCGGGTGATGCGAGGTGTCGGCGTGCTTCTCGACCAGCAGGTGCCTGACACCCAGTCGGCCGAGGAAGAGCGAGGCCGACAGCCCGACCAGCGACCCTCCCACGATCAGGACCGGCACCCGGTCGTCAACCTTCGGATTCATCAATTGCTCCACCCTGTCAGGGGATTCAGCGGACCGGCGCCTGGGGTCGGGGCCGCCGTCGAGGGGGCCGCACGGCCGGGGGCCCCGCTCTTCCATCCCCCGCCCGAGGGTGCTTGTGCCGCCTCTTCCCCCGGATGGCCCGCAAATATCGCGGCACCCCGGTACGCCGCTCACGATCGACTTCAGGCCTGGCGCCGACCGACCGGGCCGATCGCCGTCGCACCGCCCTCCCAAGCCGGGAGCACCCCCCGGACGCGGCCCACCGCGGCCCGCAACGTGCGGCCCAGAGCAGAAAGTGGATCATGACAACTCTGTCCGAACCGCAGCGGAAGCAGCAGGCCGACTCCGACACCCGGCTCCGGGTGGTACTGATGCTGGAGATCCAGGACGGCGCCCAGCAGCGCTTCCTCGACGTCTACGAGCAGCTGCGCCACCAGGTGGCCTCGGTGCCCGGCCATGTCAGCGACCAGCTGTGCCAGTCGATCAACGACCCCCGCCAGTGGCTGATCACCAGCGAGTGGGAGGACCAGGACACCTTCCTGGAGTGGGTGGACAGCCCCGCCCACCGCGAGATGGTCAAGCCGATGCACGGCTGCGTCAGCGACAACTTCCGCTCGCTGCGCTACGGCATCCTGCGCGAGACCTCGGCGGCCGGCTCCACCGGCACCCGGGCCCCCCTGGAGGTGCCGCCCGGCCTGCCGCGCACCGAGCCCGCCGGGCACGTCGGCCCGCCGAAGGCCGAGCCCGGCCCGGACGGCGTGGTCCGGCACGCGCTCACCTTCACGGTCAAGCCCGGCAGCGAGCACGAGGTGGCCCGGATCCTGTCCGGCTACGCCTCGCCCCGGGCCGAGGTGGACGAGCACACCCGGCTGCACCGCACCTCGCTGTTCATGCACGGCAACCGGGTGGTCCGGGCCGTCGAGGTGGTCGGCAACCTCGGCGACGCGCTGCGCCACGTGGCGATGCAGCCGGAGGTGCGGGCCGTCGAGGAGGCGATCAACCCGTACCTGGAGGAGGCCCGCCAGCTGGGCGACCCGCAGGCCGCGCGCGCCTTCTTCGCCCGGGCCGCGCTGCCGGCGAAGCACCAGGCGATCGCCAGCTCCCCGACCTCCGCCCGGCTGCACCGGCACGCCGTGCTGTACCCCGTCCGCCCGGGCGAGGGGCAGGCCGTCGCCGAGCTGCTCGCCGACTACGACAACCTCGCCACCGCCGACCCGACCGGCCCGGTCGCGGCCAGCACCGTGTTCCACCGGGCGGACGTGGTGGTGCGCCTGGTCGACCTGCGGGTGCCGGCCGAGGCCGACCCGGCGGCCGCCCTCGGCGTGGCGGGCGACCAGGAGGCCGCCGCACTCGGCCGACTGCTCGACCTCGGCCCGCAGGGCGACCTGCGCACCTCCACCGGACTCGCCGCCGCCCTGGCCGCCCGCGCCATGAGCCCGGTCACCGACCGCAGCTCGCAGGACAACTGAAGAACCAGCCGCATCTCTCGGAGGAAGACACCATGACCACGCAGTACCCACGGATCGTGCACGTCGACGAGGCACCGGAGAACCGTCGGCGCGGCGGCGACCTGCGCGCCATGCTCACCCCGACCACCTGCGGGGCGACCAGCGGGTTCATGGGGCTGGCAATCGTCCAGCCCGGTGAGCGGATCGGCGAGCACTACCACCCGTACTCCGAGGAGTTCGTGTTCGTGGTCAGCGGCGACCTGGAGGTGGACCTGGACGGCGAGAGCCGTCCGATCAGGCCCAACCAGGGCCTGATGATCCCGATCAACATGCGCCACCGCTTCCGCAACGTCGGCGACACCGAGGCCCGGATGGTGTTCCACCTCGGCCCGCTCGCCCCCCGCCCCGAACTCGGCCACGTGGACACCGAGGAGACCGGCGCCGCCGGGCCGCCGGAACACGCCAAGGTGGCCTCGTGACCCGGCGCGTCGCCGTCACCGGGATCGGCGTCGTCGCGCCCGGCGGGGTCGGGGTCCCGGCGTTCTGGGAGCTCCTCACCTCCGGCCGCACCGCCACCCGGGGCATCACGCTCTTCGACCCCACCGGGTTCCGCTCCCGGATCGCCGCCGAGGTCGACTTCGACCCGGCGGCCCACGGGCTGGGCCCAGCGGACGTCCAGCGGGCCGACCGCTACGTGCAGTTCGCGATGGTCGCGGCGGACGAGGCGATCGCCGACGCGGGCCTGGACCTGGCCGCCGAGGACCCGTGGCGGATCGCCGTCTCGCTCGGCACCGCCGTCGGCGGCACCACCCGGCTGGAGCACGACTACGCCCTGGTCAGCGCCGGCGGCGCCCGCTGGGACGTCGACCACCAGCGGGCCGATCCGCAGCTGCACCGGGCCTTCGCGCCCAGCACGCTGGCCTCCACGGTCGCCGAGCGCACCGGCGCGCACGGCCCGGTGCAGACCGTCTCCACCGGCTGCACCTCCGGCCTCGACGCGATCGGCTACGGCTTCCAGGCCGTCGAGGAGGGGCGCGCCGACATCTGCATCGCCGGCGCCTCCGACTCGCCGATCTCGCCGATCACCGTCGCCTGCTTCGACGCCATCAAGGCCACCAGCGAGCGCAACGACGACCCGGAGCACGCCTCCCGGCCCTTCGACGCCCACCGGGACGGCTTCGTCCTCGGCGAGGGCGGCGCCGTCCTGGTGCTGGAGGAACTGGAGCACGCCCGCCGCCGCGGCGCCCGGATCTACGGCGAGATCGGCGGCTTCGCCACCTTCGGCAACGCCTACCACATGACCGGCCTCACCCAGGAGGGGCTGGAGATGTCCCGGGCGATCGACGACGCGCTCGCCCACGCCCGGGTGGACCGCACCGACGTCGGCTACGTCAACGCGCACGGTTCGGGCACCAAGCAGAACGACCGGCACGAGACCGCCGCCGTCAAGCGCTCGCTCGGCGCCCACGCCTACCGGACGCCGATGAGCTCCATCAAGTCGATGGTCGGGCACTCGCTCGGCGCGATCGGCGCCATCGAGGTGGTCGCCTGCACCCTGGCGCTGGCCCACGGCGTGGTGCCGCCGACCGCCAACTACGAGACTCCGGACCCGGAGTGCGACCTCGACTACGTGCCGCGCACCGCGCGCGAGCTGCCGCTGAGCCACATCCTCTCGGTCGGCAGCGGATTCGGCGGATTCCAGTCCGCCGTCGTGCTCAACAGAACGGGGTGAGTGTCATGACGTCACGTCAGCAGGGCCGCCGGGCGGTGGTCACCGGCCTCGGCGTGGTGGCGCCGAACGGCGTTGGGGCCGACGCCTTCTGGAAGGCCACCAGGCAGGGCGTGAGCGTCCTCGACCGGATCACCCGCGAGGGCTGCGACGGGCTGCCGCTGCGCGTCGCCGGCCAGGTGCGGGACTTCGACCCGCGGGCCGCGATCGACAGCCGGTACCTGGTGCAGACCGACCGGTTCACGCACTACGCGATGGCCGCCGCCGACCTGGCGGTGGCGGACGCCGGATTCCACCCCGACCCCGAGCATCCCTTCGCGGTCGGGGTGGTGACCGCGGCCGGCTCCGGCGGCGGCGAGTTCGGCCAGCGCGAGCTCCAGCAGCTCTGGGGCAAGGGGCCGCAGTTCGTCGGCCCGTACCAGTCCATCGCCTGGTTCTACGCCGCCAGCACCGGCCAGATCTCGATCCGCGGCGGCTACAAGGGTCCGTGCGGGGTGGTCGCCAGCGACGAGGCCGGCGGCCTGGACGCGCTCGCGCACGCGGCCCGCACGATCGAGCGCGGCACCGACGCGGTGGTGGCCGGCGCCGCCGAGGCACCGTTGGCGCCGTACTCGATGGTCTGCCAGCTCGGCTACCCGGAGGTCAGCCTCGCCGGGCAGCCCGACCGGGCCTATCTGCCGTTCACCGCGCAGGCCTGCGGCTTCGCCCCCGCCGAGGGCGGCGCGATGCTGCTGCTGGAGGACGAGCAGGCGGCCCGGCTGCGCGGCGCCGCCGTCCGGGCCCACCTGGCCGGACACGGCTCCACCTTCACCGGGGCCTCCCGCTGGGAGGAGTCCCGCGAGGGGCTGGCCGCCGCGATCCGCATCGCCCTGGACGAGGCCAGGATCGCGCCCGAGGAGATCGACGTGGTCTTCGCGGACGCGCTCGGCGTTCCGGCCGCCGACCGGGCCGAGGCGCTCGCACTGGCCGACGCGCTCGGCCCGGCGGCCGAACGCGTCCCGGTCACCGCCCCCAAGTCCGGCACCGGACGGGCCTACTGCGGCGCGCCGATGCTGGACGTGGCGGCCGCCGTCCTGGCCATGGAGGACGGCGTGCTGCCGCCCACCCCGAACGTCACCGAGGTCAGCCACGACCTCGCCCTGGTGACCGGCCGCGCCCGTCCGGCCGAACTGCGCACCGCACTGGTGCTCAGCCGCGGGCTGATGGGTTCCAACTCCGCACTGGTGCTCCGGTGCGGAGACCGGCCCTGAATCCGCACCCGCAACTCCACCGAAGGGACATCCCGTGAGCAACACCCTCAGCTATCACGAGCTGGCCGCCCTGATCCAGGCCCGGGCCGGCGTCACCGTCGACCCGCTGCACCTGGAGCGCCCGGGCGCGCAGTTCGACGAGTTCGGCGTCGACTCGCTCGGCCTGCTCGGCGTCGTCGGCGAACTGGAGAACCGGCACGGCCTCAAGGTCACCTCGGGCGCCGAGTCCGCCAAGACCCCGGCCGAGTTCCTGCAGCTCGTCAACACCTCCTTCCTCTCCCCGAAAGCTGGTGCCTGAGATGCCCGGACACACCGACAACGAGATCGTCATCGCCGCCCCCCTCGACCTGGTCTGGGAGATCACCAACGACCTGGAGAACTGGCCGGACCTCTTCAGCGAGTACGCCTCGGTGGACGTGCTGGAGCGCGACGGCGACAGCGTCCGCTTCCGGCTCACCATGCACCCGGACGAGAACGGCCAGGTGTGGAGCTGGGTCTCCGAGCGCACCACCGACAAGTCCTCGCTCGCGGTGCGCGCCCGCCGGGTCGAGCCCGGCCCGTTCGAGTTCATGGACATCCGCTGGGAGTACGCCGAGGTCCCGGCCGGGACGAGGATGCGCTGGATCCAGGACTTCGCGATGAAGCCCACCGCCCCGGTCGACGACCACGGCATGGTCAACCACATCAACCGCAACTCCCGGATCCAACTGGAGCTGATCCGCGAGAAGGTCGAGAAGCGGGCGGCGGAGCGGTGACCGGAATGCACCGCGCCCTGATCGTCGCCCGGATGAAGCCCGAGGCCGCACCGGACATCGCCGAGGTGTTCGCCACGTCCGACCAGGGCGAACTGCCGCACCTGATCGGCGTCACCGGCCGCAGCCTGTTCCAGTTCGGCGACGTCTACCTGCACCTCATCGAGGCCGACCGCCCGCCGGGCCCGGCCGTCGCCAAGGTCATCGGCCACCCGGAGTTCCGGTCCGTCAGTGACCAGTTGACCGCCTTCGTCCAGGCCTACGACCCGGCCACCTGGCGCGAGCCGAAGGACGCCATGGCGCACGAGTTCTACCGCTGGGACCGCTGACCCCGTCCCACCCGTCCCGCTCGTCCTGGGCCCGCCCCCGGCCATCCGCCGGGGGCGGGCCCACGTGCGCGTCCGGCTCGACCGGACGTGGCGTCAGCACCGTCCGAGCCGGCCCGACGCGGTGTCAGTGCCGCCCACGTCCGCCCGACGGCACGTCAGCACCATCCGAGCCCGCCCGACGCGGTGTCAGTGCCATCCCGGGCCTGCCCGACGTCGCGTCAGCACCATCCGGGCTTGTCCGACGCGGCGTCAGTGCCTTCTGGACGGGCCCGACACGCCGTCAGCACAGGACCGACTCGGCCCGGACCGCCGCGAATCCTTTTCACCCGTCTCACTGGGGCACCCGGGTGAACCGGGCCGGGACTCCACTCGAATCGAGCACAGTCCGTACCCAAGTCGCCACTCTCCGGTGGCGGCGGACGTCGCGGTGGTTGACGGTGAATCAGACGCAGTTCCCACGAATTCCCTTGTCCGGCGCCGTGCCGGCGATCGCGGGCCTGTGTATCGGAAGGATCAACCTCATGCGTTCTGCACGCACTCTGCTCGCCGGGGCGGCTGTCGCCGCCGTTCTCACCGTCGGCACCCCCATGGCCTTCGCCGACGGCTCCGCCGACCAGGCGAAGAGCCTCACCTCGCAGGACCAGTCCGACCGCGGCGACGAGCACGGCCGTGGCGACGACCGTGGCGACGAGCACGGCCGCGGCGAGGGTCGTGGCGACGAGCACGGCCGTGGCGAAGGCCGTGGCGACGAGCACGGCCGCGGCGAGGGTCGTGGCGACGAGCACGGCCGTGGCGAAGGTCGTGGCGACGAGCACGGCCGTGGCGAGGGCCGTGGCGACGAGCACGGCCGCGGCGGCGACAAGGGCGGCGAGGGCCGCGGCGGCGACAAGGGCGGCGAGGGCCGGGGCGGCGAGCACGGCCGCGGTGGCGAGCACGGCCGCAAGGGCCCGCACGGCGGCGTGCACGCCGGCGGTGGCGGCCTGGCCGTGGCCGAGACCGGCACCACGCTGTCCGGTGGCGGCCTCGCCTCCGGTGCCGTCCTGCTGATCGGCGGCCTCGGGGCCGGCGCGTACGCGCTGCGCCGCAACCGCCGCAACACCGGCGCCACCATCTGACGTCCGGCATCTGACGCCGCCCCCACGCGCCTCCCCACCAGGGCGGCGCGCACGGGGGCGGCGGGTCGTTTTGGACCTTCTGGACCTTTCGGACTTTTTCGGGCCGCCACCGGCCCGGCTGCGCATGGGAATGGAGAAAGAGGAGCGATGGGCGGTCCCGTCCCTGGAATGTCCCGACTGCTGCGCACCGGCATCGGTGCGGCGGCGGTCGGCCTGCTGCTGATGTACAACTCGGTCGACACCACGCCGAGAGCCAACTCGGCGTCCCGCATGACCCGTCCCCCGGCGATCGTCGCGCCGGCCACCCCCCGCCCGTCCGCACCGGCCACCACCCCCGCGGACGCCCCCGCGGAGGCCCCTGCGGAGGCCGCCGAGGACCCGGCCCCCGCGCCACCGTCGCTGGGCCGCGCCAATCCGACCCGGCTGCGGATCCCGCAGATCGGCGTCGACGCCCCGTTCACCGAGCTGACGCTCGATCCGGAGGGCCAGCTCACCGCGCCGCCGCCGGACGACGACAACCTGGTCGGCTGGTACCGGGACGGCGTCTCCCCGGGCGAGCTCGGCAGCTCGGTGGTCGCCGGGCACGTGGACACCACCACGGGCCCGGCGGTGTTCGTGATGCTGAGCCAGATGCAACCGGACCAGCAGATCGAGGTGGAACGCGCGGACGGCACGGTCGCGGTGTTCTCGGTGGACTCGGTGGAAGCCTTCCCCAAGAACGCCTTCCCGGACGACAAGGTGTACGGCCAGACGCCCGACGCCCAGCTGCGGCTGATCACCTGCGGCGGTGCGTACGACAAGGGCCAGAAGGACTACTCGGACAACGTGGTGGTCTTCGCGCACCTGGACTCCTCGCACCCGGCCTGACCGGCAACGCGAACGACCGCCGCCCCCAACTCCCGGGGGGACGGCGGTCGTTCGCGTGGGGGCCGGTGCTCAGCCGCGCACGGTGGCCTCGAAGGCGTGCAGGTAGGGGTTGACCGGGTGGACGTCCGCGACGTCCAGTCCGGCGTCCTCCATCAGCCGCACCATGCTCTCCTTGGAGTGCTTGGCGCCGCCGACGTTGAGCAGCAGCATCAGGTCCATCGCGGTGGTGAAGCGCATCGACGGGCTGTCGTCGACCAGGTTCTCCACCACCACGACGCGGGCGCCGGGCCGGGCCGCGGCGACCACGTTGGCGAGGGTGCGGCGGGTGCTCTCGTCGTCCCACTCCAGGATGTTCTTGATGATGTAGAGGTCGGCGCGGACCGGGATCTCCACCCGGCAGTCACCGGGCACCAGTCGGGCGCGGGCCGAGAAGGCGCCGCCGTCCTGGAGCCGGGGTTCGGCGCCGGCGACCACCTTGGGCAGGTCGAGCAGGGTGCCGTGCAGCGCCGGGTGCTTCTCCAGCAGGCTGGCCAGCACGTGCCCCTGGCCGCCGCCGATGTCCGCCACCGAGTCGACGCCGGTGAGGTCCAGGTACTCGGCGAGGTCGTGGGCGGACTGCCGGCTGGAGGTGGTCATCGCCTTGTCGAAGACCTTCGCGGAGTCGCCCGCGTCGCTGTGCAGGTAGTCGAAGAACTCCTTGCCGAACAGTTCGGGGAAGACGTTGCGGCCGGAGCGGACCGCCTCGTCCAGCTTGGGCCAGGCCTCCCAGGTCCACGGCTCGGTGCACCAGAGGGAGATGTAGCGCAGCGAGTTGGGGGCGTCCTCGCGCAGCAGGCGGGACATCTCGGTGTGCTCGAAGCGGTCGTCGGAGGTCTCGGAGAAGATGCCGTAGCAGGTGAGCGCGCGCAGCAGGCGGCGCAGCGGCAGGGGCTCGGTGTCGAGGGCGGCGGCGAGATCGGTGAGGCTGGTCGGGGTGTCGCCGAGCACGTCGGCGACACCGAGCCGGGCGGCCGCGCGGACGGCGGCGGCGCAGGCGGCGCCGAAGACGAGCTCGCGCAGGCGCATCGCGGCCTGGGGAGTCGGGGGCGGTGCGATCGTCATGGGAGGTCTTCCTTGTCGACGGGGGCGGGGGTGCCGGGGGCGCGTGCCGGGGGCGGGTCGTACCGGATGCGGGTCGTACCGGGAGCGGGTGCCGCGGCTCAGCAGCGGCCGAACGGCTCGGACCGCGCGCAGGTGTTTCGGGCGAACGCGTTCTCGCCGGTGTCGCGGTCGGCGATGTCGGCCGGGCTGTTGCCGCTCAGGTGGTTGTCGGCGACGGTGTTGCGGGCGTTGGCGACGCCGACGACGCTCTTGAAGAGGACGATCCCGCCGGAGAAGTCCGAGCTGCCGACGTTGTCGTGGACCTCGTTGTCGGTGACCCGGGCGTCCTCGACCCCGGTGAGCACGATGCCCGCGCCCTGGATGGCGCCCAGCCGCGGGTTGGCCGGGCAGAACATGTTGTTGGCGACGACCTCGTTGCGGCGCACGTCGAGGTCCCCGGCCCGGGGCACGCCCTCGTCGCCGACCACGAAGACGCCGGCGCAGTTGCCGCGGAGCTCGTTGTCCTGGACGGCCAGCCCGCGCAGTCGGCGGACGGTGACGCCGACCCGGTTCTCGGTCAGCTCGTTGCCCTCCACGACGGTGCCCCCGGTGTCGGGCGCGCCGCCCTCGCGGTAGGCGTAGTTGGCGAGGAAGACACCGGACTGGCCGTTGTGGGTCGCGCGGTTGCCGACGATCCGGGCCCGGGTGGAGATCTCCTGGCTGATGCCCTGCTGGGCGTTGTCGTGGACGTAGGTGTCGCGCACGGTCAGGCCGGTGGTGCCGCTGGCGTCGATGCCGTTCTTGCGGAAGCCGGTGACGGCGAGGGTCTCGATGGTGACGTCCGGCAGCGGGGCCGCCTCGGTGCCGTCGACGCACAGGCCGTGTCCGGCGGTGGCGCAGGCGTTCTCGGTACCGTCCCCGGGGGTGATCACGCTGTCCGCGCCGGCGCCGCGCAGGGTGAGGCCCGGGGTGGTGATGCGGACGCTGCCGGGGTAGGTGCCGGCGAGCAGTTGGACGGTGTCGCCGGGGAGGGCGGCGTCGACGGCCTGCTGAATCGATTCGCCCGGCTGGACGACGTGCAGCCCGTCGGCGGCGTGCGCCGCGGGCACGGTGGCCAGGCCGGCGAGGACGGTGGTCAGGGCGGTGGCGGCGGCGGTGGCCGCGGCGAAGTGGTGGACCCGTCGCGTGGGCATGAGTGGTGACCTGTTCTTTCCGGCGCGCTCGCCGGTGTGCGGCCGGAGCCTGCCGGGCGGCGCGCTAGGTACGCGGTGTCTGTTGTTACACGGTGTGCGGGGGTGGTGACGGCCGGTGGGTGCGGCCGACTCGACGCTATGGGCCGCCGGGTGGGCCCGCCACCAGGGCTGGGCTGCGGGACTGACGGGGCGTCGGCCGGTGGTGGGACGGCCCGGCGTGGCGCGTACGGCGCGGCGCGCTCCGGACCACGCCGCACGGCACGCCCTCGGACCGCCCCCGGCACCGCCCCCGGCACCGCCGGCCGGGCCGCGTGCCACCGCCGGCCGGCGGCGTGACATCCTCGGGGCCATGACCACCGCACCCGCAGCGCCCCTCGGCACCCTCCGCAACCCGGTCGGCGCCCACGTTCCGGTGGCCGCCCGCGGGCTGGCCGGAACGGGGCTGGCGTACGCGCGCCGGGTCGGCGCCGAGACCGTGCAGGTGTTCGTGGCCAACCCGCGCGGCTGGGCCACCCCGCCGGGCAACCCCGCGCAGGACGAGGAGTTCCGGGCGGCCTGCGCCGAGCAGGCACTCCCCGCCTGGGTGCACGCCCCGTACCTGATCAATTTCGGCTCGGACAACCCGGCCACCCGCGAGCGCTCGGCCGACTCGCTGCGGCACTCGCTGCGCCGCGGCCACGCGATCGGCGCGCTGGGCGTCGTCCTGCACACCGGGTCGGCGGTCGGCACGGCGCCCGGCGGCGGCTCCCGGCGGGCCGAGGCGATGGCACAGGTCCGGGCCGACGTGCGGCCGCTGCTGGACGAACTGGACGCCCTCGGCGAGGACGCGCCCTGGCTGCTGCTGGAGCCGACGGCGGGCCAGGGCAGCTCGCTCTGCTCCCGGCTGGAGGAGCTCGCCGAGTACGTCGAGGCGCTGGACGGGCACCCGAAGGTCGGCGTCTGCCTGGACACCTGCCACGCCTTCGCCGCCGGGCACGACCTGGCCGTACCGGGCGGGGTGACGGCCGCGCTGGACGCCCTGGCGTCGGCGGCCGGGCCGGGCCGGCTGCGGCTGATCCACGCCAACGACTCCGAGGACGTCGTCGGCGCGCGCAAGGACCGGCACGCCAACATCGGCGCCGGGATGATCGGCGCGGAACCGTTCCGCGAGCTGTTCGAGCACCCGGAGACGGCCGGTGTCCCGCTGCTGGTGGAGACCCCGGACCGCAAGCACGGCGGGGACGGCACCGGGCACGCGATGGACATCGCCGTGCTGAAGGAACTGCGCGAGCGGGCTGCCGCCCCCGCCCGGCCGGCCTGACCTGCTCGGCCCGCCGCTCGGACAGCCGTGAGCCCGGGGGCCCACAGCGGCCCCCGGGCTCACCGGTCGGTCAGCAGTCGCCGATGCAGTCGTCCTCGGTGTGCTCGTGGACGTTCAGCCAGTTGGCGTGCGGGCCGAACAGGCCGACACCAGCCGAACCCGACTCCAGGCTCTGCCCGGTCGACGAGTGCGACCCGTGCCAGGCCGCCATCGCCGGCGCCGGCGCCGCGAAGGCAGCGGCGCCCGCCACGGCCGCGATCACGGCGAGCTTGCGGATCTTCCCACGAAGCGACATCTGATGTCCTCTGGTTCGATTCTGGTCCTCGATCCGCCTCCCGGAACGGCCGGTGCGGCCACCGGACGGGGCGGACGGCGCCCCACCGGGGGAAGCGCCGGGCCAACGTTTGCACACGAACGCGCACGCGCCGCGGCGCGCCGCAAACCGGCTGAGGCATTCGGGTGACGACATCCCTCCCCCGGGTGAACGCCCTCGGACACCCGGCCGCACACCGAACGGCCGGTCCGGACCGGCGCAGGACGAGTGCCCGTCCGACCGGTGCGGGACCGCAAGTCTTGCGGTGACATGCCAGGCCGACTGAACAAATCCCATCGATTTGGTACAGAGCGCCACCCGGTTCGAGCATGAACGGTGGCTCCACCGAGCACGCGCAGGACCACGAAAGGCGCACCACCCTCATGCAGACCAGCCCGGCCGCACCCCGGCAGGCGACCCGACCGAGCCCGCCGGAGACCCCGGAAGCGGTCACCGCGACGCCCCGCAAGGGCGGCCGCTTCGGCCTGCCGACCGCCACCGCCCTGGTGATGGGCAACATCATCGGCGGCGGCATCTTCATGATCCCCGCCGCCGTGGCCCCCTACGGGACGGTCAGCCTGGTCTCCTTCGTCGTCCTGACCGTGGGCGCGATCGCACTCGCGCTCGTCTTCGGGCAGCTCGCGCGCCGCAACCCGCGCACCGGCGGGCCGTACGTCTACGCCCGGGAGGCCTTCGGGGACTTCGCCGGGTTCCTGTCGGCCTGGTCGTACTGGATCACCACCTGGGTCAGCAACGCCGCGCTCGCGGTCGCCGCCGTCGGCTACCTCGACGTGCTGCTGCCCGTCGGCCACTCCATCGGGCTCAGCATCGCCGCCGCGATGGCCTTCCAGTGGCTGCCCGCGCTGGCGAACCTGGCCGGCACCCGCTACGTCGGCGCCGTCCAACTCGTCTCCACCGTCCTCAAGTTCATCCCGCTGCTGCTGGTCGCGGTGGGCGGCCTGGGCTTCTTCGACGCGCGCAACCTGGGCCCCTTCGACGCCACCGGGCACGGCTGGGCCGGCGGGATGACGGCGGCCGCGGCCATCCTGCTCTTCAGCTACCTGGGCGTGGAGTCGGCCGCGATGAGCGCCGGCCAGGTCCGCGATCCGGAGCGCAACGTCGGGCGGGCCAGCGTGCTCGGCACGGCCGGTGCGGCGGTGGTCTACCTGCTGGGCACGCTCGCGGTCTTCGGCACCGTCGCCCACGACCGGCTGATCCACTCCACCGCGCCGTTCTCGGACGCCGTGGACGCCATGTTCGGCGGCACGTGGGGCGGCACGGCCATCGCCGTCGCCGCACTCGTCTCGATGACCGGCGCGCTCAACGGCTGGACGCTGCTGGCCGCCCAGGCGCCGTACGCGGCCGCCAAGGACGGGCTGTTCCCGGCCGCCTTCGCCAAGGAGCGGCGCGGCGTCCCGGTGTTCGGCGTCGTGACCAGCGTCGCGCTGGCCTCGGTGCTGACCATCCTCAACTTCGCCACCGGCGCCAAGGGCGCGTTCGACATCCTGGTGCTGGTCACCACCTTCACCGCGACCGTCCCGTACCTGCTCTCCACCGCCGCGCAGCTGTACTGGCTGGTGCGCGGCATGCCCGACAAGGTCTCCGGGGGCCGGCTCGCCCGGGACGCGGTGCTGGGCCTGGGCGCCTTCGGCTTCTCCCTGTGGCTGGTGGCCGGCGCCGGTTACGCGGCCGTCTACCAGGGCGTGCTGTTCCTGTTCGCCGGGATCCTGGTCTACGTCTGGATGGCGGCCCGCCGCCGGGACTGACGGCCCGGGGCCGGGGCCGCGGCGGCTCGGAGTGACGTGCTCCTGACGGATCGTCACGCACCTTGCCCGGAGCGGCGGATGTGGACATCCTTGGCCGGAGGTTTCCCTCCCGGGCGGCTCCTCGCCATCGGCCGGCCCGCCCGCGCCGGATAGACGGGAGACCGGAACCTCCGCACCCTGCACCGCCGTTCTGCGCGAACCTCCGTTTCCGTGAACCTTCGAGTACCGGGAGTGCCATGAAGATCCTGAGGCTGTTGACAGCCCCCGCCGCCGTCCTCGCCCTGACCGCCGGCACCGTCACCACCGCCGCCGCGGCCCCGGCGCGACCGGCCCTGAACGACGTCGTGGTCCTCGGCGCCGCCTCCAACGGCCAGACCGTGCAGGTTCACCCGGGTGACGTGGTCCAGATCGACCTGCCGCCCTACCGCGACAGCACCGTCACCTGGCTGTCCTCCGTCCCGGCGACGACCGCGCCCTCGGTGCTGCCGCAGACCTCGGGCAGCACCGACCCCGACAACACCACGCACGCGACCTTCAACGCGGCCACCGCCGGGACGAGCGACATCACCTGGATCTGGCGGTGCGCCTTCCCGGATCGCGGCTCGGCCTGCCCGCCGTTCGTCTACTACCCGCGGACCACCATCGTCGTTTCCTGACCGCACGCACTCGAACGGCCGGGATCCGCAGCCTGCGGATCCCGGCCGTTCGAGTGGGGGCGAAGGTCACCCCGGCCCGTGGCCCCGCTCACCGGGAAGCCGCGCCTCGGACACGTTCACCGCGACGGCCTCCGGGCGCCCGGCGGCCGATTCCGCGAAGCGGGCGCGGGGCCGCGGGGCGTCCGGCGGCTGGAGGGTGAGGACGTGGTCGGCCAGCGGGAGGAAGGCCGGGTCGTGGGTGATCAGGATCGTGGTGCGGCCCGCCATCAGGCGGCGCAGCGGGGGGATCAGCTGCTGGACGGTCTTCGGGTCCAGGCCGGTGGTGGGTTCGTCCAGGACGAGGACCGGCGCGCCGCGCAGGAAGGCCCGGGCGATGGCGACGCGCTGGGCCTGCCCGCCGGAGAGCTGGAAGCCCTCGTCGCCGATGACCGTGCCGTACCCCTGCGGCAGCGCGGTGATGAAGCCGTGGGCGCCCGCGCTGCGGGCCGCGCGTTCGATGTCGCCCTGCGGGGCGTCGGGCCTGCCGTAGGCGATGTTGTCCCGGATGGTCGCGTGGAAGAGCTGCGCCTGCTGGGGCAGGAAGCTGATCGCCGCACGCAGCGAGGCGATGGTCAGGTCCTGGATGTCGGTGCCGTCGAGGCGGACGGTACCGGACTGCGGGTCCAGGAAGCGGACCAGGAGCTTGGCGAGCGTGGACTTGCCGCTGCCGCTGGGGCCGATGACGGCCAGGACCTTGCCGGGACTGACGTCGAAGCTGACGTCGGACAGCACCGGGGCGTCGTGGCTGCCGGCGTAGGCGACGTGGACGCCCTCGAAGGAGACCCGGCCGCGGACCGCGCCGGCGTCCCGCGCGGCGGGGCTCTCCCGGACCGGACTGGACAGGTCGTGGATCTCCAGTAGGCGCTCGCCCGAGGCGCAGGCCGCGCCCGCGAGCGGGACGAGCCCGGCGAGTTGCTGGATCGGCTCGAACAGCTGCGCCATGAAGGCGGCGAAGGCGAGCAGACCACCCAGGCTCAGCCCGCCGTGGATCACCTGGAGGGCGCCGACGCCCACCACGACCAGACCGGCGAGCATCTGGAGGACATTGAGGAGGGGCTGGTAGAGGTCGGACATCCGGGCGGCGGAGAGCTCGGCGTCCAGCAGGGCCTTTCCCTCGCGGTGCACCCGCTCGACCTCGCGCTCCTCCTGGCCGCAGGTGCGGGTGACCACCACGTTGCGCAGCGTCTCCTCCAGCAGCGCGGTGACGCCGCCGGCGCGGCGCTGGACCTGCCGCTCCCGGATGCGGATGCGGCGCCCGAAGAAACCGGTGGTGAGGATGAACAGCGGCGCGACGATCAGCGCCGCCAGGGTGAGGGGCCAGCTCAGGTAGAACGCCGCGCCGGCGAACAGCACCAGGCTGACCGAGGCCACCGCGCCCTCGACCAGGCCGGTCGCGACCATCTGCTCGATCGTCGCGATGTCGGCGGTCATCCGGGCCACCAGGTCGCCGCGCCAGCGGGTCTCCAGGGTGTCGGGCGGCAGGGTGTGCAGATGGGCCAGTGTGCCGGTACGGAGCCGGAGCAGGTACCGCTCCGCGATCCAGGTGCCGGTGTAGGTGCCCGCGAAGGTGAACAGCGCCGCCGCCGCGGCCGCGGCGAGCATCGTGCCGCCGAGCGGCCAGAACTCGGCGAAGTGCCGAGGCACCAGGACCTCGTCGATCAGGTCCTTGAACATCCAGACCGAGACGACCTCGCCGAAGGCTCCGAGAACGAGCAGCACCGCGCTCAGCGGCAGCCAGCGCAAGTCCGGTCTGACCCACGGCCAGAACCGCCGGAACAGCTCGCGCAGCGAGATGGCGGGCGAGTCCGCCACCGGCCCCTGGTCGATGGCCCGGTCGGCTGCCCGGTCCTCCGGACCCCCCATGGGCGTCGCACCGTGCATGGAGGAACCCCACTCAGGATGAGGGGCCGGCGGTGATACCGCCGGCCCCAGGGATGGGTGTCATGCCGGGCTGTTAAGCACAGCCCGGACCGCCCTTATCTGTCACCAGAAGCCAAACCGACGACGGCGGCCGTGGCGACGGCGGCGACGGTCACGTTCACGTCCGCGACCGCGGTCCCTGCGGTTGAAGTAACTCATCACGACTCCATTTCTTCCCTTGCATTGGCACGCCGCACGTCCACGGCCGACGCCGACGGCGCGGACCCGGGGAGCACGACAGAGACTGCCGTTGCCGTGAGACAGCCCTAAGCGGCGGGCACGTCAGGGATGTGCCTGCCAGAGCCGTTCTCACATCTCCAGTATCCGCCTGGCGCCCCCGCTCGCAGCTTCTGGACCGCAACCGCGACCGGTCCTCGGCATGCGAAGGGACCCCGGACTCGGCCGCCCGACCCCCGCCCCGGCGGCCGGATCCGGCCCTCCCGACCGGCCCCCCGACGAGCCGGGTCGGGCGAGGAGCCGCCCGGTCGGCTCGGCGACTGACCCACCGTCAAGTGCCGTTCGTCCGGCGTCTCGAAACAGCCGCGCCCGCGCACCGGGCGCCGCCGCCCACCGGTCGACCGCAGGCCCCCGCGACGACGGCGTCGGCGCGAGCCCCCGGCCCTCGCGCCCCCTCCCCGAAGACCCCCGCCCGGGCCGCCGACCCCGCCCGCCGACGCCTACCCGGATGGCGCAGCCGACCGACGGGGCGGGGGGGGGGGGGGGGGGGGGGGGGGGGGGGGGGGGGGGGGTGGGGGGTAGGGGGGGGGGGGGGGGGACCACGTCGTGGGCCGGCAGCGCGGAGTGC
>NZ_JBWKEQ010000015.1:35129-88464 GCF_056435365.1 Kitasatospora sp. NPDC043949
CTCGCGCCCCCCCCCCTAACACCCCCTCCCCAGCCACCGACCCCCCCCGCCAACGCCTACCCGGATGGCGCAGCCGGCCGGCGGGGAGGGCCCCCCCCCCCCCCCGCGGCGAGAGGCGAGACCCCGCGTCGAGCCCCGCGGGAACCGCCGGAACGCGGCCCCGGCACCGCCTGCGCCCGCCCTGAGGAGGCGCCCCGCAGCCGCCTTCCGGGCGACTCCGGGGCCCACGAGAACCCGAAGCGACTGCGTTCGGGTGACGGCGCCACCATCAGCGGCACCCTCGCCCCACTCCCCGGCCCACTCCCCGGCCCGCCCGCCGGCTGCCCGTGCTGCCCGTGCTGCTCGGCCCCTCGGTGGCCCCGCCGGTATCGCGGCTACGGGGCGGCATTCCTCCTCGCAGGAGTCCTCGTCACAGGAGTCCTCGTCCGGGATGCCTCATTCCCTGGAGGATGCTCCGAAGGAGACGCCGGTGTGGTGGGGGTGGTCGTCGGCTCGGGCAGCTGGGTGGGTGAGGCCGAGAGCGGGCAACTCGGCGACGGCACCGCGGCGGGCGAGGAGGCCTCAGGGGTCGGGGCCGGTTGTACCGGCACCGACGTCGCCGGGTACGAGGCGCCTCCGCCCTCGTTCGTCGAGGGGCCGCCGAGATGGCCCGCCACCTCGACCACGCCGCCGCAGGCGAGCAGCACCGCGGCCAGCACGGACAGCCCGGCGGAGGCCCGCAGCGCCCGGGGCGCCGTGGTTCGCGGGTCGGTGTCCACGCTCAGTCCACGTATTCCTGGGCGACCTGCACGTACTCGAAGCCCTTGACGTCGGTGGCGATGTGCATCTGACCGGTTTGCGAGGAGGCGATCAGGGTGTTGAGCAGGCCGGTGATCGCCCCGCTCAGCGCCGACTCGGTGTCCGAACCGTCGGCGATGAACAGCGCCTTGGTCGCCACCTCCTTCAGCACGTCGCGCCTGGCGGCGCCGAAGCCGTAGGCGATCACGTGCGGGTGGCGCGGCCAGTTCCGGTCCACCAGCGTGCGGAAGGAGTCCCGCCACTTCGCGTCGGTCGGGGCGCCGTCGGTCAGGAAGAAGATCGCCGGCCGCAGCACGCTGTACTGCTGCGCCCGCAGGCTGCTCACGTCCTGTTCGATGCTCTGCCGCAACTGGTCGAAGGCCTTGCCGTACTCGGTGCCCCCGCCGCAGATCACTTCGGGCATGCTCGGGACCTGCTCCATGTCCGACATCGGGATCACCACGTGCACGTCGGTGGAGAAGGCGACCACGCTGACCCTGGCGAACTCCGAGACGCGCGGATTCGTCGCCAGGTTGTAGTGCAGACGCGAGAGGGTCGCGTTGAGCACCGCCTCGTGCGGCTTCATCGACGAGGAGGCGTCGATCACCACGTAGGTGGGCAGGCAGAGTGACATTGTGTGCACCTCTGAGCTAGTGGTTGGAGGCGATGATGATGACCAGGATCACGACGAAGGCGAGCACCCAGATCCACTTGGCGGACGGGCCGGTCGCGGGCTTCTTCTTCTCCTCGACCGTGCTGATGCGGGTGACGGTGACGGTGGGGGGCTCCGGGATCGCGTGCGGCGCGGGCCGCGGAAGCACCACCGTCGGCTGCTTCGGGGGAAGTTGGGGCAGCGGCGTACGTGTCGGACGCGGCACGGCCCTGAGGTAGGGCCCGTTGTTCAGCGCCTGGTTCAACTGGGCGGCTGCGGGCCGTCGCTCCCGGTCGGTCGCGAGCAGCATGTCCAGCAGGACCTCGGACACGGCGGGCTGGTTCAGCCAGTGGGACGCGGCGACGCCGTGGAAGGTGCTCGCGTCGCGCCGGCCGGTCAGGCACTTGGCGACGAGCAGGGCGAGCCGGTAGCGGTCGGTGTACTGGTCCGCGTCGGAGCCCGGCGGCGTGAGCGGGTCGGCCCAGTTCGGCTGGTGGATGTCGGGCATCTTCTTCGGCTGGCAGCCGTCGACGTCGATCAGGTAGACGGAACGCCCCTCCGGGCTCCAGAAGGCGTTGGAGAACGACCAGTCCGAGTAGACCAGGCCCAGGCCCTCCAGGATCGCGGCGAGCGCCGTCAGTTGACGGCAGGCAGTCAGTCGGCCCTCGAATCCGGGACAGGGCAGGCCGACGCCCCGGATCGACTCGTCGGACTTCGCCAGCCAGTCGATCTCCAGGAACCGGCGCTCGCTGAACTTGCCGCGCCGCAGCTCGGAACGGTACTGCTCGGGCGCCATCGGGATCACGCACCCGACGGCCGGGTTGCCGGGCTCGCGGATCCGGGCCGCGGGCCAGCACGTCCCGGCGTACAGGGTCGCCCGCTCCGCCTCCGGCAGCGTGTCCGGAGCCGAGATCAGCAGGTCGATCCGGCGGCCGTCCTCCTGGTGGAGGCCGGGCCGGTAGAGCTTGGCCAGCCAGCCCGGATGGCCCGTCAGCGGCCGTACGGCGACGGCCTGGCCGTTGTGTTCGGAGATCGGCTCGGCGAGCGGTCCGAGATCGCCGAGGCCCACGGTCCTCGGCAACGCCCAGCCCCGCGGGTCCACCGCCGGGGCGCCGTCGCCGGCGACGGGATCGGAGTCGGTCATGTCCCGCTGCCGTTCCACACCACGACGGCGGTGCGGTCGTCGAGGCACTGCGGTGCGTCGAAGCCCACGTCGGCGGTGAACCGGGTGGCCGGGACCGGCGAGCGCCAGGCGTTCGCGAAGTACTCGTTGACGTTGCCCGCCCGGTCCGCCCACGCGTCGCCGATCCCGTCCGTGACCAGGGCGAGGGCGGCACCGGACGCCAGGGTGACGTAACCGTCCACGGCCAGGTGCGGCGTGTCCGGCAGTCGGCCGGCGACCTCGTTCGAGACCACCACGGCCGCGCGGTCCTTGGCTTCGCCGGCGGAGAACCGCCACAGCGGGACGCGCGGGTCGAGTGTCCAGGCCGAACTGTCACCGAGCCAGCCGACCCATGCCCGCGCCACGCCGTTCGCGTCCGGCTCGGCGATCACCGCGGTGATCAGCACGGTCGCCAGGTGCGAGGTGCCGACGCCGCGTCCGGCCGCGTGCGCGGCGATCGATTCCGCGACCCGCCCGAACAGCGCCTTGACGTCGAGCCGGTCGAAGCCGACCGCCTCGATCTGCTCGCGCAGCAGGGTGACGGCCTGGCTGGAGGCCGCCGTGGCCCCGACGTCGGACCAGGCCGCGCTGGACAGGCCGTCGGCCACGGCCACGATCGCGTACCGGCTGTCCGGGCTCCGCCCGATCCGGTACGAGTCCTGTCGCGGCTCGGCGGGCCGGCCGCAGCGGTGGCCGGGCCCGACGACGGAGGCGGCGCGGATGGTGAGGGCACCGACCGTGGCTTCGTCGGCGGCGATGCCGTTCTGCACCGTGCGCTCCGGCAGCAGCCAGGGATAGCCCTGTGCCCGCGCGCCTTCGCCGAAGCGGGGCACGCTCAGGTCGGTCGGCCTCTCGCGCAGGAACGGCCGGGGCCTGCCGGGCTGGGCCGTCGACACCGCCGGTGCCGCGACAAAGCGGCAGACCGGCGCCGTCGCGTCGGGCCGGGGCCCCCGTTCAGGCCGGTCCCGCTGCCGGGCGGGCGTCGCGGCGGCCTCGGACCCCAGTGCGGCCGCCGCGCCGACGACGCCCACCGCCGCGAGGGCGAACGCGTCCACCAGCCAGCCGTAGTGCCGGTGCGGCGTGCCGACCTCGGCGCAGGCCCCGATGACGACGGCTGCGAGCAGCCCCGCCCGCACCCAGCCGTCCGTCAGGCCGTCCCGCCGGCCGTCGCCCCCGCTCACGGCCGTTCCTCACGATCGCGGGACCTCGGCCCGGAGGCGAAGTGCTGGTCACCGTGCTGCACCGCGAACACGTCGCCGGAACCGGTGGCGGAGTTGACCTGGACCACGACGTCCGGCCGTTGCTCGGTCCGCAGCGTCGCCAGAGCTATGACGTCCTGGGCCAGAGCCGGGTTCCGGTCCAGCAACTGGAACAGGGCCTCGGTCCAGAAGTCCACGGCCACGGCGTCGACCGCTCCCCTCGTGGCGGTCGACCCCCGCTCCAGCGCGGCGGACAGTTCCCTGCGGCGGCTGCCGTGAGCCCGGGCGATGACGCCGCTCATCAGTCGCCTCGCCTCGTTCCACAGATCGGTGCCCATCGCGGACACCAGAGCGGTGGCTCCGCTCGCGGCCAGCTCGGCGAGTTCCTGGTTCATCGGCGCTTCAGCCCCGTTCGTTGTAGTGGATGTACTGGCCACCTTGGCCGACGGCGAAGACCGTGCCGTTCCCCGTGGCTCGGACGGGTTGCTCCACGGACCGCGGCTCGGCTTCCGCAGGCCGCTCGCGGGAGCCGGACTCCGGGCCGGGACCGCCGTGCGGCCCGATCGGGCTGCCCGGGTACCAGAGCCAGGCCCGTGCGGCGTACTCCTTGACCCGGACCTCGGCCGCGGTGAAGGCGTCGGCTTCGAGCCCCTCGTAGCCGTGCCCGACCGTCTCCTCGTAGTAGTGCTGCGAAAGCATCGCGGCCACCGGGGTGCCGTCCGGACCGTCCAGGGCCGCATGCCGCAGCGGGGGCGAGTCGAGCAGCCGGGCGAGCGCCTCGAACGGGGTGCCGGAGACGGTGCCGTCCGGATCGACCCGGACCTCCCCCGCGTGCGCGGCGGCCCGTACCCGCAGCCGGGCGTCCGGACCGGTGTGCCGGTTGTGCTCGCGGATCCGCGAGCCCAGCTCCGGCAGCAGCGGGACCAGCAGTCCGGCCTTGGGCAACCCGGCCGGGGCGACGAGCCGGCAGCCGTCGCCGGTGTCCACGTACGCGAAGTCCCGCCGGTCCAACTCCGCGACGCCGAGGGCGCCGAACAGCGCGGACCGCAGCACGCCGCGGATCTCCTGCAGCCGCTGCTGACCGCGGCCCGCGGAACCCGCGATGTCGCACGCCAGCAGAGCTCGGTACTCGTACCTCGGATTCACATTCCCTCCGCGATCACGACGAGGGCCGGCAGTTCGAAGATCGATCTGCCGTCGGCGCCGAATTCCCGGTGCCGACACGATGGTTAACCAGAACGTAGAGGAGGGGTCCTCGGGTAAACCGGCTACTAATACGGCTTGTCCGGCTTCGGCCGGACGAGGAGGAGGAGTGACCGATGAGCAACACACGGATGCGCGGAGCCGGGGCCTACTGGCCGACGACCGGGCTGCTCGGCCGGGTCGGCGAGGCCGATCGCCGAGTCCTGCTGGGGCTCGGCCACGGCGTGGTCTACCCGGCCGGTCAGATCACCATCCGCGAGGCCGACACCTCGGACTTCTCGCTGCTCCTGATCGGCGGCACGGTGAAGGTCACCGCCCACGCCCAGGACGGTCGGGACGCGCTGCTGGCCGTACGGATGGCCGGGGACCTCGTCGGGGAGTTCGCCGGGATCGACGGCCAGCCGCGCATCGGCACCGTGACCGCCTGCGGCCGGGTGCTGGCCCGCTACATCCTGCCCACCGAACTGCTGGCGTGCACGAAGCAGCACCCCGCCATCGGGCTCGCACTCAACGCGAGCGTGGTCGCCAAGCTGCGCACGGCGACCAGCCGGATCGTCGACTTCACCGGTTGCGACGTGCTCGGGCGGCTGGCCAGGATCCTGCACCACCTCGCCGTCACCTACGGGCGCCCCGGCCGCAAGGAAGCCCATCTCCCGCTGTCGCAGCCGGAGATGGCCACGCTGGTCGGCGCCGCGGAGTCGTCGATCCACAAGGCCCTGCGGGCCCTGCGGGAGTCGGGCGCGGTCGTCACGGGCTACCGCAGGATCACGATCCTCGACCTGGATCACCTCGCCCGGATCGCCGCCGCGACCGAAGCGGCCGGTTCGCGGGCGATCTCACCAAACAGGTAAAAGCGCCGGGTTCCGACGACGGGTCGGCGCCAGCATGACCGAGTGCCGGGACCCGAGCGTTGGAGAGGACCGGAGAAACAGATGCCAGAGAACAACGGTGCTCCGGACGGCTCCGCGCGCATCCGGGCGGGCGACGTGTCCGGAACGATGATCGTCGGCAACCGGAACACCGTGACCAACCTGAACATCACAACCGGACACGGTTCGGCCATCACCGTGAACGCGGGGCCTCCGCCGAACCCGGTCAAGCGTCAGCCGATCTCCCACCTGCCGCGTTCCGCCGCCGATCCGCTGATCGGCCGGGAACGGGAGCTCCAGGCACTGCAACAGGCCATCGGAGCACGCCAGTTGGTGCAGATCTGGGGCGCCTCCGGGGTCGGCAAGAGTGCCCTGCTACGCCACCTCGCCCGCACCTTGCCGCGCGGGCCCGAAGGCGCGGCCTACATCGAAGCCGGCGGACGGACGGCCGACGACCTCGCGCAGGCGATCTTCGACATCAGCTTCGACGCGCCGAACTACAAGCCGTCACTGGAGGTGCTGAAGGAGCACCTGAAGACCCTGCGGCTGCGGATCTACCTGGACGACGCGGGGCTCGACGAGAAGGACCTGCACCGGCTCTTCGACCTGGCCGAGCACTCCACGTTCGTCTTCACCTCGCAGCGCCGGTCGTCGGTCACCGGCGTCCACCCGATCCGACTCGACGGACTGACGGCCCCGGCAGGGGTGGTCCTGGTGCAGACGGTCCTGGCCCGCGCGCTGCGGCCGGACGAAGCGCGGACCGTGACGGCGCTGTGCGACGCCCTGCACGGCAATCCGCTCCGCCTGCGGCGCATCGCCCTGTCGGCCGCGACCGGCAAGGGCCTGCCGGGCATCGCCGACCTCCCCGCGCTCCTTCCCGCGCTGCTCAACAGGCTCCGGCCGGAGGAGCGCGACCTGCTGTACCTGCTCGGCTCGCTGTCGGGCGCCGAGTTGGCCGCCCGGCAGCTCGACGCCCTGCTCGGTCGGACGGACAGCGACGCGCTCGCCGGCGAACTGGTGCGGCACGGCCTGCTGGTCGCCTCGGAAACCGGCTACGGGTGTCCGCCGGACGTCGCCGAGTGCGTGCTCAAGAGCCGGATGACGCAGTTCCCCGCCGCGCCGCTCTGCCGGGCGCTCACCACGTGGGTCGAGTCGCGGGAGACCACCCCGGACGAGGTCGCGGCCCACTTCCAGGCCCTGGACGTCGCGGTGCTGGGAGCGGAAAGGAGCGGACAGGCGCAGCTCGGCGTGGAGTTGGCCCGTGCCGCCTCGCCGAAACTGGCGCTCTCCCGGCAGTTCGACGCGTGGGGCAGCCTCCTCGGAGCCGGCTGGGCCGCCGCGAAGAGCGCGGGAGACCGCGCGGGCGAGGAGTTCTTCCTGGGGGAGGCGCGCACCCGCCGCAAGGCGATCGGCCGGGCGGCACTGACGACGGCCCTGGTGCTGGAGGCGGGGGTGCTCTGGCAGGAACTCGCCGCCCTGCAAGCGCACTCGGTGGCCCACCAGGCCGCCACGACGGCGATCACCGCCGTACCGCCGATCGATCCGGCCACCACGGCACACGCCGTCGGCCAGTCCCCGCTGATCACGCACCCGGCGGTCAGCCCGCCGACGGTCACCCACCCGGTCGTCCAACCACCGACCGTCACCCACCCGGTCGTCCAACCACCGACCGTCACCCACCCGGTCGTCCAACCACCGACCGTCACCCACCCGGTCGTCCAGCCACCGACCGTCACCCACCCCCTCCCCGCCTCCGGCGCTCCGGCGCCCGTGCACCCGCCGGGTACACCGCAGGTGATCGACCTGTCCCACTCCGCTCCGCAGCCCCCGGCCGGGGGCCATGTGGCCGGCGCACACTCCCCCTCGCAGGCGGCGCCGCAGCGAATCGACCTCTCGGGAGCGCACCACTCCGCCGCCCAGCCGACGCACGCCGCGAGCGCCACCACCACGTCCAGCACGGGCCACGCGGTCACCACCGCCGGCGCAGCGGCCGCCAAGGGCGGAGCAGCCCTCGCCGTCGCCTGCGTGGTCGGTGCCGCAGCCGTACTCGGCGTGGGCGCCATGGTCTACACCCAGAACCAGTCGAACCTGGCTAAGCCGGCCCAGCCCACCTACTCGCCGGCCCCGCCTCCGAGGGTCTACACCCCCGCCCCGCCGGTCTACACTCCCGCCCCGCCGGCCCCGTCTCCGAAGGTCTACACCCCCAAGCCGCCGGTCCCTGCCCCCGACGTCACGCCGGACCCCGTCGATCCCGTGTGCGCAACGGTGGTACCGGAATTGGGAAAAGAGACCCGGCAGCACAACGCCGACCTGACCGCCGTTCACAGCGCCTTCGACTCGTACAACAACGCCGTAGCCGCGTACAACTCTCGACGGACCTCCACCGTTCCCGACGACAGCACGGTGAAATCCCGTATCGACATCATCCTCAAAGACCTGCGCGCCAGCGAGTCCACGTTGCGGGGAGCCCTATCGCAAGCGCGGGACGGATCCGTGGTATCCGACCTCAAGGGCCTTCTGACCGCTAGCCAGCAGGAGGAGAACCAGTTCCGCGCAGCTCGGAACGATCTCACCACCGGCTACAACACGGCCAGCCAGGCTTCGGCATACAACTCGGCCTGGCAGAGTCTGGCGATCCACTGTATCGCCTGGTAATCCGCCACAAGACCGACCAGGAAAGGCCGACCATGCCTGCGGAATCCACCCCCGGCACCATCCACGCCGGAGACGTCTCCGGCACCTTCATCGTGGGCGACAACAACCACGTGACGAACACGAAGCATCACCCCGAGCAGCCGCAGCCCCAACCGCGCCAGCAGAACTCGGCCGAGGACCAGTCAGCCGTCTTCGCCGTGGAACACGGCACCATGCACGTCACCTACAACCACAACGCCGAAGCCGCGCCCGAGACGGAGGCCCGAGAAACGCGTCAGCCCTGATCGGCCAGCAGCTCCAGGTCCTGGGCGTTCAGCGTCGCCGTCTTCAGCAGTTCCCTGATCAGGTTGACGCTGAGCGTCGAGCCGACCGGCTCGCCGACCTCGTCGCGCGTCAGTCCGCGCACGCCCCGCCGGCGCAGCCGTTCGCGCACGTCCTCGACCGTGTTGGCGACCGACTTGTGGGTCCAGGACTTGGTCGCGTGGGGCGAGGCGTTGACCAGCCGGGCGGTCTCCTCCCAGGCCGACGGGAGCGGGAAGGCGTCCTGGCCCTCCAGGTAGCGCCGGGCGAGCGCGGTGAGCACCAGCCGCTCCTGTAGGGAGAGCAGGTAGACCGTCTCGGGGGCCGCGGTATCGGCGCCGCTCGTGGAACGGGGGTGCAGGTCATCCCCGTCCACGACGCGGACCTCCACCAGGTGGGACCGCCGCTTGGACGAGTTGATCACCAGCGGGGTGTACCCGGGCCCGATGATCCGCTTGTGGCTGGTGAGCATCAGCACGCCGTCGGGCAATTCGATCGGCAGACTGCCGGTGTTGACCAGCCACCAGTCGCCATCGGTGCCGGCGCAGGTGAAGACGCCGTGCCGACGGCTGACGGTCGGGTCGTCGACACCGACCGGTACGTGCACGTCCTCGCGGTCGCGCCCGAACAGCAGGGTGTACCGGCGCGACGGCACGGCGTACCCGCCCTCCGGGCCGAGCACGAAGATCGTCCCCGGTGGCGCCGAGGGCACCCTGCCGGAAGGACTGCCCGGCGGCAGCATCTGAGGTGGGAAGTTTTCGTACGCCATCTCACATACCTCCGCTTCGGCTCGCGCCAGTGTATGAGCGCACCGAGAGGACCAGTCCTCCTGCGGGCACGCGGCGTGTCGAGCCTGCGGAACCACCAACTCCGCTTGTCCGGAGTGGACTTGCTCGATAGCCTGCCCGCCGTGAGCGAGATCAGCCGGCGAGCTGCCGCGATCGACGGCATGGTCGCCGAACCACTCGGTCCGGGCGATCCGCAGGAGATCGGCCGTTTCAGCATCATCGGCCTGCTCGGCACCGGCGGCATGGGCGAGGTCTACCTCGGGGTCTCGGACAGGGGCTACGCCGCTGTCAAGCTCGTCCGGCCGCGGCTGGTCCCCAGCGAGCGCTTCGACCGAGAGGTCGGCATCCTCTACCGTGTGCCGCTCGGAGTCGGACCGCGGGTGCTGGCGAGCGACGCCACTCCGGAACGCCCGTGGTTCGCCACCGAGTACGTCCCCGGGCTCACGGTGGACGAGGCGGTCCGGCTGCACGGCCCGCTGCCCGCCGAGGCGCTGTGGCTGCTGCTGGCCGAGACAGCCGCTCAACTGCGGGCCGTACACGCGTCCGAGATCGCGCACCGCGACATCAAGCCCGCCAACGTCATGCTGGTACGCGACGGCGTGAAGCTGATCGACTTCGGCATCGCGCGCGCCGCGGACCAGGCGAGGCTCACCGGGATCGGTGGCAGCTACGGAACACAGGGCTTCTCGGCACCGGAGCAGCAGGCCGGGGACGAGGACGTGGCAGCGCCCGCGGACGTCTACTCGCTCGCGGCGCTCCTGCTCTACGCCGCCTCGGGTCGCACACCCGGCGCCGCCTGCGACGTGGAGCCGCTGCGCGCCGTGGACGCCGACCTCGCCGCCCTCCTCGGGCCCTGTCTCGCCACCGACCCCGGAGCACGCCCCACCGCCGACGAGATCGTCCTGGCGACGCGCACGCACCGGCTCGCCCCTCCCCCGTCCTGGCCGCCCGAGGTCATGTCACGCATCGACGCTCGACGTGCCTTCGCCGAAACGCCGGTCGGCAAGCTGGAGACCGTCCCGCCACCGGATACGAGCACGGACCCGAAGCCTGACGTCGGGCCCGCACCCCTGGCATCACCTCACCGCCCGCGCAAGCACCTGTTCCTGTTGCCGATCGCCGCGGCGACCGCCCTCGGCGCGGTCGCGGTGTTCGCCCTCAGCCCGTCCACCTCCCCGCAGCACCACAACGCGCAGGAGTCCAGCGGCGTGCCGGTCGCCGTCGAGCCCTTGGCCGGGGCGACGCCCGGGCCCTCCGCGAGCCCGAGCACCTCGATCTCCGCCACCGCCACCGCCGAACCCTCTCCCCCGCCTTCAACCGCCCCGGCCGGCACCACGCGGACACCCTCCCCGAGCCTGCGGCCCTCGACCTTCGCCACCGCCAAACCCGCTACCCAGCCCCCGACCACCCCACCTGGCACGGCCACCCCACCGAGCACGGCCCCCGCCGCACCCTCAGCGGCTGCCCCCAGCCCCACCTCGTCATCGATCAGCGGCATCAACGGCAGCGACGACCCGGCACAGGTCAAGGGCTCCGAGGCGGACACCAGTTGGTTCGGCCCCGACGCCGCCTGTTCCGCCTGGCTGGACGACAACGGCTCCGGCTCGCTCGCGGGCGTGCTCAACACCTCCCTGAACCAAACCTGCGTCGCCGAGCTCGCCCGCAGCGACGGCATCACGTACACCTTCCGCGCCTCCTGGGGCGCCGCGAAGACGAGCTTCGTCCCAGACATCGGCTACACGATGTGGATCTGCGTCTGGAACGCGAACAACCGGTCCGGCGAGCAGTGCTCCGCTCGCTTCGGCATGAACGGCACCACCCCGGTCCGCCGGTGAAACGAGGCTGCCGGAACGACTGCGGCCCGGGGCGGGATCATGCTCCTGACCTGGGCCGCAGTACGCGTTTCAGCTGTTCACGGGGTGGGCGCGGACGCTTTCGAACCGCCGACATCTGCTTCGTAAGTTCTCGCCGGCATCCGCAGATGCCGTCGGGGTCACCCCGACGACCGGCATACGGCCGAACGACGCACCAACGGTGATCCCACTGTCCGAAGAGGCTTCACCGGACGGTCGGAACTCCAGCTGTAGAGGCCACCACCCGTGCAGGGCCGTCAGCAGATCATCGTCGGTCGTATCGTCCCCGTCGGCCGACCTGAGCCTCGTGGTCCAGCGACCTGCCGGCTCGCCTGGAGACCGGTGGCGTCGGCGGTCACCGGCCGGGCGGGGGCGGCCACCTGATCAGGGGGCGAGCGCGGCACCGCGACCGACGGGAAGCCGTGGGCGGTCACTGGGCGCTCGCCGCGGGGCGGACGACGAGCTCGTTGACGTCGACCTGCCGGGACTGGGACACGGCGTAGGCGATGGCCTCCGCGACGGCGGAGGCGGGCAGTGCCACTGCGCGGTACGCCCTCATGGCCTCCCTGGCGGTGGGGTCGGAGATGCCTTCGGCGAGTTCGGACTCGGTCACGCCTGGAGAGACGAGGGTGACCCGGATGTCTCCGGTGGACTCCTGGCGCAGCCCTTCGGAGATCGCGCGGACGGCGAACTTGGTGGCGCAGTAGACGGCGGCGGTGGGAGAGACCTCGTACGCGCCGACGGACGCGATGTTCACGAAGTGCCCGCCGCCCTGGGCCCGCATCACGGGCAGTGCGGCGGCGATGCCGTGCAGGACTCCCCGCAGGTTCACGTCGATCATGCGGTCCCACTCGTCCGTTCTCAGGGCCTCCAGGGGCGAGAGCGGCATGACTCCGGCGTTGTTGACCAGGACGTCGACCCGGCCGTAGCGCTCACGGGCGGCGGACACGAAGGCCTGGACGTCGGCGGCGTCCGTGACGTCGAGACGCCGGAACGCCGCGGTGCCGCCTGCGGCGGTGAGCTCCGCGGTGAGCGCGTCGAGGCGGTCGGTGCGCCGTGCGCCGAGGAACAGGCGGTGGCCGTCGGCGGCGAGGCTGCGCGCGGTGGCCTCGCCGATCCCGCTGCTTGCTCCGGTGACCAGTACGACCTTGGGTGTCTGCGTCATGCCTGCTTCTCCTCCCGGTGGAGCACGAGGTGTTCGTGGTGGAGGACTCCGTCACGGATGTCACCCGTGGCGGTGAACCCGGTGTTGTCGACGTAGTCGATGTGATGGCCGGTGACCGTGTAGCGGCCCGTGTAGGCGCTGCGGCGGTGGCCGCGGGCCTCGTCGTATCGGCCGTCCGCCCGTAGTTCCTGACGGATGTGACCGTCCGCCGTCACCCACAAGCCGACCACGTCGGCTCGGCCCTCCTCGGTGCTGCCCGTCAAGGACGGACTCCCTTCGTCGATGGATGCGGATCCGTTCCGCCCGACCGAGTCTGGGCGGGGCGCGGGTGACCGGCCAGGACGTGCCTTGCCTGGGCGCGGTGCACCCAGGCAAGGCACCGCCGGCGCGGCCTAGGGTGAGGGCGTGACCGACAACCACCTGGGAGAGTTCCTGCGCGCACGCCGTGCGGCCCTGCTGCCGCAGGACGCCGGCGTGGCGAGCCACGGGGTACGCAGGGTCGCCGGACTGCGCCGGGAGGAGGTCGCCGTCCTGGCCGGGGTGAACGCGGATTACTACACCCGCCTGGAACAGGGGCGAGAACGCCACCCATCGGCCCAGGTCCTCGACGCGCTCGGCCGCGCCCTGCGGCTTGACTCGGATGGGCACGCGCACCTGCACCAGCTGGCGGGGACGGTGCCGAGCAGCCGGTTCGCCCACACCACGGACCGGGTCGGCCCCGCCCTGCGCCAGTTGCTGGACGGCTACCCGGCCGCCCCGGCGTTCGTCATCAACCGGACTTTGGACGTCCTGGCGGCCAATGCCCTGGCCGAGGCCCTGCACTCACCCTTCGAGCGGATGGACAACCTCGCCCGGATGGCCTTCCTCGACCCGGCGGGCCGGCAGTTCCACGAACGGTGGGGCCACACGGCCCAGGCCGTCGTGGGCCACCTGCGGCAGGCGGCCGGGCTCGACCCGGACAGCCCCCGGCTGCGGGACCTCGTCCGCACCCTCACCGGTCACAGCACGGACTTCACCCGTCTGTGGAACGCCCACGCGGTGCGCGGCAAGACCCAGGAGGCCAAGCACCTCCTCCACCCGGACGTCGGCCCACTGATCCTCACCTACCAGGCCTTCGACGTGCGCGATGCTCCCGGCCAGCAGCTGAGCGTCTACCAGGCGGAGCCCGGCAGTTCCAGCGCGCAGGCCCTCAGCCTGCTTGGGTCCCTGCGCGCCACCTTGAACCGGGGCGCCGGGTAAACGGTGAGGACGGTCAGCTGCGTTGAGCGCGCAGTGATCAACTCGCCTGATGTCCACGGCGCCACACTTCACTCTCCGTGACTCCGCGACTGGCTGTACGGGACCGGACACCCGCCCAAAAGGAAACCACCAGCCGCCGTCAGTCCCGAAGCCCACTCCCACAGAAAACTCGCCGTGTGCACCGGCTTCTCTCACCGCGGCCAAGCAGCACACGACTCCGTAACTCGAATGGTCGCCACCAGACTGGGTCAACTAGCGAGCATCACAGAGGATTTGGCCCTACGGTGCGGTGCCAGGGGGCCATCGAGCGAAAGGCTGTCACTGGCATGGCCGGGAAATTCGAGCTGTACAAGGACGAGAGCGGGATGCACCGCTTCCGGCTCAAGGCGAGCAACGGGACGGTCATCGTCACCGGGGACCCGCACGAGAGCAAGGACGAGTGCCTCAGGAGCATCGAGTCGCTCCGCAAGCTCGCGCCGTACGCGGAGCTCAAGGAGGCTGCCGGGTCGCACTGAGGCGGCGCGGTGCGGGAGCGGGGGGGGGGGGGGGGGGGGGGGGGGGGGGGGGGGGGGGGGGAGGGGGGTGGGGGGGGGGAGGGGGGGGGGGGGGGGGGGGGGGGGGGGCGGCGACACACCCCCCCCCCCCGCGTTCGCTTCTACGACAGATCCCTTTGGCCGGGTGCACGCCGGGCGCGGACAGAACACCGACATGCGCGTCGTCATCGTCACCGAATCCTTTCCGCCCGAGGTCAACGGAGTCGCCCACAGCGTGCTGCGGACGGCCGAGCATCTGGTCCGCCGGGGCCACCAGCCACTCGTCGTCACCCCCGCACCCGCGCGGGGCGCCGCGTGCCCGCCGCACACCTTCGGCGGCTCCGAAGCGGTGGAGCTGCCGGTGGTGCGCATTCCGTCGGTGCCGCTGCCCGGGTACCCGCAGGTGCGGATCGCGCTGCCGAGCCGGCAGCTGGCGGCCGCCGTCGCCGGGCACCGGCCGGACATCGTGCACCTGGCCAGCCCGTTCGTGCTCGGCGCGCGCGGGGTGCAGGTCGCGGCCCGCCTCGGCGTCCCCGCCGTGGCCGTCTACCAGACCGACCTCGCCGGGTACGCGCACGCCTACCGGGCCGGGCGGGGCCTCGGGGAGGCGGCCGCCTGGCGGCGGATCCGGGCCGTGCACCGGGCCGCGGCCCGGACGCTGGCGCCGTCCACCCCCGCCGCCCAGGACCTCACCGCGCACGGAGTACCCAGGGTGCAGCTGTGGCCGCGCGGGGTGGACTCGGCGCGGTTCCACCCCCGGCACCGGGACGAGGCGCTGCACCGGGCGCTCGCCCCGGGCGGGGAGGTGCTGGTCGGGTACGTCGGGCGGCTGGCGCCCGAGAAGCGGGTCGACCTGCTGGCCGCCGCGTCGGCCCTGCCCGGGGTGCGGGTGGTGGTGATCGGGGACGGGCCGTCCGGGCCCGGGCTGCGGGCCTCGATGCCCGGCGCGGTGTTCCTCGGCCGCCGGACCGGCGAGGAACTGGCCCGCTGTTTCGCGACCCTGGACGTGTTCGTGCACACCGGCCCGCTGGAGACCTTCTGCCAGACCATCCAGGAGGCGATGGCGAGCGGCGTGCCGGTGATCGGCCCGGCCGCCGGCGGCCCGCTGGACCTGGTCGCGCACCACCGGACGGGCCTGCTGGTGCCGCCCCGGGACGGCGCCGCGGTGGCCCGGGCGGTGGCGGAACTGGCCGCCGACCCCGGGCGGCGGGCCGCGTACGGGCGCGCCGGACGGGCCGAGGTGACCGCGCGGACCTGGGAGGCGGTCGGCGACCTGCTGCTGCGGCACTACTCGGAGGTCCTCGCCGAGCACCGCGGCACACCGGTGGCTCCCCCTTCCGCTCCCCCGGCGGTCGTCGAGCCGGTCGCCGTCGTGGAGGAGCTGCCGGCATGACGGACACCGCCGACCGCGAACCGCTGACCATCGTGCGGCTCGCGAACTTCGTCACCCCGGTCTCCGGGGGCCTGCGCACCGCGCTGCGCCACCTCGGTGCCGGCTATCTGGCCGCCGGGCACCGGCCGGTGCTGATCGTGCCCGGGGAGCGGCGCAGCGAGGAGGAGGGCGAGCAGGGCCTGGTGGTCACCCTGCCCGGGCCGGTGCTGCCGGCCAGCGGCGGCTACCGGGTGCTCACCGACCGGCGGGCGGTGGCCGCCGAACTGACCCGGCTGAAACCCGACCGGCTGGAGGTGTCCGACCGCACCACGCTGCGCTGGACCGGCAGTTGGGCCCGGCGGCACGGCGTCCGCTCGGTGATGGTGTCGCACGAGAGCGCCGTCGGGGTGCTGCGCACCTGGGGGCTGCCCCGCCCGCTCGCCGACGCGGCCGCCGACCGGCTCAACGCGGCGACGGCCCGTACGTACGACGCGGTGCTCTGCACCACCGACTGGGCGGCGGCGGAGTTCCGGCGGATCGGCGCGCCCAACCTGGCCCGGGCCCCGCTCGGCGTGGACCTGGACGCGATGCGCCCGCTGCCGCCGGCCGCGCGGGCCCGGGAGCGGGCGCGGTACTGCGGGCCGGACGACGTGCTGCTGGTGCTCTGCTCCCGGCTCTCGGCCGAGAAGCGGCCCGAGCGGGCGGTCGAGGCGCTGGCCGCACTGCGGGCCCGGGGGCTGCCGGCCGTCCTGGTGGTGGCCGGGACCGGACCGCTGCGGGACCGGCTGGCGGCCCGGGCGGAGCGGCTGCGGCTGCCGGTGCGCCTCCTCGGGCACCTGGGCCGGCGGGAGGAACTGGCCCGGCTGCTGGGCTGCGCGGACGTGGTGCTCGCGCCCGGGCCGGTGGAGACCTTCGGGCTCGCCGCGCTGGAGGCGCTGGCCTGCGGGACACCGGTGGCGGTCAGCCGCTCCTCCGCGCTGCCCGGGCTGATCGGCCTGGCCGGGGTGGCCGCCGCCGACACCGGCGCCGGATTCGCCGCGGCGGTACGGGAGTTGCTGGCGCGCCCGGAGCAGGCGCGGCGGGCCGGCGCCCGGGCCCGGGCCGAGCGGTACGGCTGGCCGGCCGCGGTGGCCGCGTTCCTCGCGGCCCACGGCGTGCGGAACCCCGGCGCGGTGGAGGAGGGTTGGGATGAGCGTGCTCGGCACCGGGCGTGACCGGTCCGCGGACGGCCGGCCGGTCACCGGCGGGCCGGTGCGGTTCGTCGCGCTCGGGGACTCGCTGACCGAAGGGGTCGGGGACCCGGTCGGTGAGGGATGGCGCGGCTGGGCCGCCGTCCTGGCCCGGTCGCTGGCACCCGAGGGCGGCGTCGAGTTCACCAACCTGGCGTGCAGTGGCGCCCTGACCACCGACCTGACGAATCGTCAACTCCCTTCCGCGTTGGCGCTACGGCCGCGGTTCGCGGCCGTGGTGGTCGGCGGCAACGACACCCTGCGGGCGGGCTTCGACATCCGGCGCACCACCCTGGATCTGGACGCCACCCTGGGCGAACTCTCCAGCCACGGCGCCGTCCTGCTGACCGCCTGCCTGCCCGATCCGGGCACCCTGCTCCGCCTGCCCGCGCCGCTGGCCCGACCGCTGGCGCGGCGGATGCAGGCCGTCAACACCGTCGTGCACGCCCTCGCCGCCCGGCACCGGGCGGTGCACCTGCACATCGCCGAGCTGCCCTGGTGCGCGCAGCGTCGGCTGCTCAGTGTCGACCGGCTGCACCCCAGCGCCGAGGGCCACCACCTGATCGCCCGCGGGTTCCACGAGCTGCTCGCCGCCGCCGGCCACCCCCTCGGCCCGCCGCCCGTCGACACCCCCGCCGAGGCCCCACCCGGCCGGGCCGCCGACCTGTGGTGGATGGCCACCCAGGGCACCCGCTGGGTGGCCGCCCGCAGCACCGACCTGCTGCCCGGACTGCTCGCCCTGGCGGCGGCCGAAGGCATCGCCCGGCTGCGCGGGTCCAACGGGCGGCACGACGAGCAGATGGCCCGCGCGGCGGCGCAGGCCCTCGCGTCACTGGGGTGAGGCGGCGAGGGCTCGGCTAGGACGGCTCGTGGGGGGAACCATGAAAGGGGTCCGCCGAGTCGTCGGGGGGACACGGCCTTCGAACCGGGCCTGACGGAGGGAGCAGCGGTGGACGCGTCATCCGGGAGCGGGCGGGAGTTGCTGGCGGCGGCGGGGGTGCTGTTCCCGGACGGGCGGGGGCGGGTGCTGGTGGTGCGGTTGCCGTACGACCGGAAGCATCCGGTGGCGATCCCGGGCGGCGGGTGGGAGCCGCAGGACCGGTCCCCACGGGAGACCGCGCTGCGCGAGGTGGTGGAGGAACTCGGGTTCACGCCCCGGCTGGGGCCGCTGGCCTGCGTCGACTGGACGCTCGACCACTTCCGGCCGCCGATCGCCGCGTACCTGTACTGGGCGCAGCCACTCACCGCCGAACAGGCCGCGGCGATCCGGCCGGACGCGGCGGAGGTCGGCGGCTGGGCCTGGCTGACCCCGGACCAGGCGGGCCACGCGCTGCCGCCCCTGCTGTCCCGCCGGGTCACGGCCTGCCTGCGGGCGCCGCGGTCGGCCGGTCCGCTGGAGCTGGAGGACAGCAGGCCCGTGGGGCACACCCTCGACCACCTGCCGGCGGACGAACCGCCGCCCGCGTACACCGGGCTGGCCGGGGTCACCGCCCTGGGCCCCGCCCCCGGCGGGCCGGCGGCGGGGCCCGGGTACGAGCCGCCGATGGACCGGGCCACCTACATCGCCACCCGCCCGCGGATCCGGGCCAAAGCCCGGGCCCTGTTCACCGACGACGCCGGGCGGGTCCTGCTGGTCCGGCTGCGGCCGTGGGACGGGCCGCGCGGCCGGGTGCCGTACTGGACGCTGCCGGGCGGCGGGATCGAGGCGGACCGGGAACTGCCCCGGGCGGCCGTCCGGCGCGAGATCCGCGAGGAACTCGGCTGGGAGGTCGAACCGGGGCGGCTGCTGGCGCTGGACTGGCAGCCCGGATCGGCCGCCGACCCGGAGGCCGACCCGGCGACCGGGCGGGACACCGCCGTGCTGGTGTCCGTGTTCGACGGGGGCACGGTGACGGAGCGGATGCTCGGTTCGATCGCGCTGCCGGAGGAGGAGCTGGTGGAGTGGCGGCTCTGCGGCCCCGCCGAGGCACGGGCGCTGCTGACCGGCCCGTCCTGGGCCCGGACGGCCGCCGCGCTGGCCGCGCGGGAGCGGGCGGGCGGGCCGGCCGAGCTGGTGCGCGGACGCACCGCCGGGTAGCGGCGGGCGGGCCGGGCGGGCCGGGCGAGCTCAGGAGGGTTCAGGAGGGTTCAGGAGGACGAGTCGGGGGGACCGGCCGGGTGGGCTGGTCGAACCGGCTGGTCGGACGGGGCTGCCGGGCAGGGCGGACAGGGCCGGGTCGGGTGGGTCACACTGGGGCCATGCAGAACGGGATCACGCAGCACGGGATCACGGAGGCGCTGGCCGGCCGGCGAGTGGCGTCGGTCAGCGGCGGCGACCGGCTGGACCTCACCCTCGACGGGCCGGTGACCGTCCGGGTGGCGCACGAGTTCCGCCTCGCCGCGCCCTCCTTCACCGCCCCGGCGGAGGTCGAGCACTACTTTCCGGCGCTGACCATCCGCCCGACCGGCACCCTGCTCGCGCTCGTCGGCCGGACCGTCGACACCGCCGAGATCACCCTCGCCGGCGGCCTGGAGCTGGCCTTCGCGGAGGGCGGCGCGCTGTCCGTCCCGCCGCACGCGCAGCTCGCGCCGTGGAGCGTGGAGACCGCGGAGGGGGCGATGTGCGCGGGGCTGCCGGGCGGCGAGGTCCGGTGGACGGCGCCCGGCGCGGCCTGAGCCGACGCCGGGCCGACGCGTCGTCCGGTCGGACTCTCCGGCCTGTCCGCCTGTCCGCCTGTCCGAGCTGTCCGAGCTGTCCGGCCTGTCAGACCTCCAGGTCGGCCTCGATCCTGGTGAGCTGGTGGCGGGCCATCGCCAGGTTGGCCCGCGCCTTGTCCAGCGCCAGGTAGAGGAAGAGGCCCTTGCCGGTGCGGCCGGCGAGCGGCCGGATCAGGTGGTACTGGCTGCTGAGGGTGATCAGGATGTCCTCGATCCCGTCCTGTAGGCCGAGCATGTCCATGGTGCGCATCTTGGCGCGAACCACGTCCGTGTTCCCCGCCGCGGCCACGTTGAGGTCCAGCCCGCCGGGGCCGTCGAGGGTGGCGAGCGCCATGCCGCTGTTGTAGTCCACGAGTGCCGCGCCGATGGCGCCCTCGATGCTGGTCATGGCCTGCTTGAGCGCGCCGGCTGCGTCGGTCATCTGGGTAACTCCCTTTCGGTGGTGGTGTGGTGGTGTGCTGGTGTGCTGGGGTGGTAGGTGCGGTCGGGCCGGGGGCCTGACCGGTCAGGCCGGTCAGGCCGGGTCGCGGGGGTCCTTGGGCAGGAGGCTGTCGCTGAGCAGCCCGGCGATCCGCTGGGCCGAGCGGCGGGCCTCCAGGTGCAGCCGGCCGACATTGACGTCCGGGTGCGCCAGCAGGGCCAGCACGCAACTGCCCCCGGCCGCGTAGGTGGCGACGTAGCCGTGCTCGCCGCGCACCAGCGACTCGCGGAACTCGCCCTGGCCGGTGGTGTCGGCGAGCCGCTGGGCCAGCGACAGCGAGGCCGCCGTCATCGCGGCCAGGCCGGAGGGTTCCGCCCCGTGGGTGTCGTGCGCGACCAACAGGCCGTCCACGCTGGCCACCAGGCCACCCGCGAGGTGCGGGACGCGCTGCTTGACGGCGCGGAGCTCGGCGAGCAGTTCGGTCTCCAAGGCGATCAGTTGTCTCCTTCCGACACGCTGCTTGAGCGCCCGCCTCATGGCCGGGACGGCGGGGTCGCGGGTGGAGAGTGGTTCAAAGTCGGGCCTCCAGAAGGGTTCGGACCCGGGTCAGCAGCGCGATGTCCGGGTCGGGGACGGCCAGCGGGTGGGCCGTGGCCGTGGTGGGCGGGTGATCGGAGTGGGTGGGGGCCACGGGACCGGACGGCGTGGCGCCGGTGAGGGTGGCGCCGGGGACCCGGCGGTGCAGGCCTCCCGGCGGGCGGGCGGGGGCCGACGCCTCGGGGGCCGGCGCCTCGGCTTCCGCGACGGGCGTCGCGGGCCTCGGTGCCCCAGGTGCCACGGGCGTCGCGGGTGCCACGGATGTCGCGGGTGCCACTGATGTCGCAGCGCTCGGTGCCACCGCCGGTGCGGCGTGCCGCGGGGCGGCGAGCAGCCCGGCGGCGGCCAGGCGGCGGACGTCCGCCGTGACGCCGAAGCCGGACCGGCCGAGCAGGCGCGCGAGGTCCGCCGGGGTTCTTCGGCCGTCGGCGTGGTCCAGCAGTTCGCGCCGGCGGCGGCCGGGCGGGCGGTTCGACGGCCGTGGGACCGGCACCACCGGGCGGACCGGCGCGGTGTCGAGCTGCGGCCAGGGCCAGATCCGTTCCAGCAGCCGGCCCCGGCGCTCGACCTCGCGGCGCAGCCGGCCGGGGTCGACCGTGGCCACCGGGCCCAGCCAGTGCCGGGCGTCGGGCTCGAACCGCCAGACGCCGCCGGTCCGGTCGGCGAGGACGAAGAACGCGGCGTCGAAGAGCGTGCCCAGGTGGCCGAGTTCGAGCTCGCCCCGGGTGAGCAGCCGCCGTTCGACCAGGGCCTCACCGACCCGGGCGCGCGGGCCGTGGAGCCGGAGCAGCTCCGTCCACTGCCCGGGGGTGATCCGGCCGCAGCCGGTGAGCAGTTCGGCCAGGCCGGGCGCGCGCGGGGAGTCGGCGTGGGCCACCTGGCCGTCGACGAGGTGCAGGCTGCCGAGCGGGCCGCACAGGGCGCCGGTGGCGCGGCGGGCGGCGAGCAGGCCGAGGGCCTCGCCGGGGGTCTGCGGCGGTGCGGGCGGGCGGACGGCGGCGGGCGCGGCGGTCATCGGGGCCACCGGCCGGTGGAGCGCGGGCGGCGGGGGCGACCCGTCCGGCGTGCTGGCCGAAACCCGATGGCCGCGGTGGGCGTCCCGCTCACCCCAGCACCAGTTCCTCGGCGAGTGCCTGGAGGCGGTAGCGGGCGGCGGCGAGGTTGCCCTGGGCGCGGTCGAGCCAGAGGTGGAGGACGAGGCGGCTGTCGAAGACGGTGTCGATGAAGCAGATGAGGTGGTAGCTGCGGCCGGCGGTGACGATGACGTCCTGTAACGGCGACCGCCGGTCCTCCGCCCCGGTGAAGGTCTGGCTCTCAACGGCCGCCCGTACCAAGTCGGTTGTCTCGGCGGCCGCGGTCTCGTGGTCGCCGGTCGGGCACTCGCCGAGGCTGCCGAGCGCGAGTCCGCTGCTCCAGTCGACCAGGCTCGCGGAGCGTGCCCCGGAGATCGACATCGCTCCGGCGAGGCATTCGTCGATACCCGGCACACCGGCTCCTTCGAGGGGGTCTGGGCAGCCGGGCGCAGCACGGCACGGCCGGGCCGCCACCAGCAGTGGCGGGCTCGACACGGAAGGCTACTGCCGGATTCCATATGACGAACATTCCAATGGCATATTCACATCAGTAGCATCCACTTCCGGCCAAGGTATGACGAGGCGTCAGCCATCGCCGCCGGGCGAACCCGCTGGCCCGGGGACGGTCGCGGCCCGCAGTCCACCGCCACCCGCCGACCACCTGGCAGGGGAGCTTGGCCGAGAACCGGCCGCACGGCAGGGTTTCGACCGCCGTCATGCGGTAGAAGGACCGGGCGAGCAGGTCTACACCACCGGGTCGCCGCCCGACTGCCGCCGGGGCCCTCGGGCATGACGAAGGAGCCCCGGGCATGACGAAGGGGCCCGTTCCGCTGGACGGAACGAGCCCCTTCGGGTGGAGCGCCAGGCCCGGGTCGCACGGACTCTTCCTACTGAAAGTAGGACGTGCTCTGGTAGCACCGCTGACGCCTGTTCGGGAGGTTGTTTCCCTCCCGACGAGAAGAACATTAGCAGGTCATCACGCCTGCTCAGAAACCGGAGGGAGGAACGGGACCGGACCCGGCGGAACGGCGGCGACCCAACCCCGGCGCGGCGACCCCGACAGCCCCGGCACGGAGGGCGGTCAGGGCAGCAGCGCCCGGTAACCCGCGATCAGGGCGGTGAGGCCCAGCTCGAAGGCCCGGTCGGCGCGTTCGCGGCCGGCGGGGACGGCATCGAGGGCGTCGGCCAGGCGCGGGGTGGCGTCACGGTCGACGGCGTCGACCATGACGTCCGGGGCGACCAGGTCGAGGGCGGAGCCGAGGATGAAGCTCTCCAGGGCGGTGATCACGCCCATCACATCCCGTGCGGCGAAGCCCGCGCCCTCCAGGGTGGCGACGGCGCGCTCGTACAGCGCGTGCATGAACGGTTCGGCGAGCGGGGCGGTGGCGAGCAGGCGCACGATGCCGGGGTGTTCGGCGAAGGCGTCCCGGTAGGCGTGCGCCCAGGTGCGCAGCGCCGCGTCCCAGGGCTGGTCCCACATCGACTGCTCGCCGATGGTGCGGACGAGTTCGGCGCGCATCAGGGCGACGATCTCGGCCCGGCCGGCGACGTGGTGGTAGAGCGCGGAGGGGCTGACCTTGAGGGCGCCGGCGAGGCCGGGGATGGTGAGGTCGCCCGCCTCGTCGACCAGCCGCAGCGCGGTGTCGACGATGCGCTGCCGGTCCAGCAGGGGTGTGCGCGGCCTGGCCATGCCGGTTCCTCGTCTTTCGGGGAGTCCTTCGGGGAGTCCTTCGGGGGCCCTCGGGGAGTCCTTCAGGAAGCCTTCCGGAGGATCTTCGGGAGGGCGAGGGGCCGGAGAGCCCTCCGGAGAACCCTCAAGATCATCGTTACCCAAGCGTTACTGAATGGCTTTCAATAAAACTCTTCCGCACCCGCCGGTGCCGCGCCTACGGTAACCGAACCCCATTCGGTTTAGGCAGGTCGTCCTCGTCACCTGCCGCGACCCGGAGAGGACGCTCCCCCATGCGTGCCGACACGATCTTCACCGGCGGCCGGATCCACACCGGAGACCCCGCCCACCCCGCCACCCACGCCCTCGCCGTCACCGCCGGACGGATCACCGCCCTCGGCGACCCGGCGCTCGCCCTGCGCGACGACCGCACCGAGACCGTCGACCTGGCCGGCGGCGCCCTGCTGCCCTCCTTCGGCGACGGCCACCTCCACCCGCTGCTCGGCGCCATCGGGCTGCGCGGCGTGCCGGTGCGCGACTGCACCAGCCTGGAGGAGGTCGTCGAGGCCGTCCGCACCTGGGCCGCCCGGCACCCCGAGGCCGAGTGGATCACCGGGGACGCCGTCAATCCGTGGCTCGCCGAGGGCGGCCTGTTCGACGCCCGGCTGCTCGACGCCGCCGTCCCCGACCGGCCCGTCCTGCTACGCACCATGGACCACCACACCGGCTGGGCCAACAGCGAGGCGCTGCGCCGCGCCGGGTACGGGCCGGACACGCCCGACCCCGTGGGCGGCGAGATCGTCCGCCGCCCGGACGGCTCCCCGCTCGGCACCCTGCGCGAGTTCGGCGCCCTCAACCCCGTCCTCGCGCTCGTCCCGCCGCCCCCGCTCGCCGAACAGGTCGCCGCCCTGCGCGAGACCACCGCCGCACTCGCCGCCGCCGGGCTCACCTGGCTCCAGGACGCCTGGATCGAGCCCGCGCAGGTCGACACCTGGCTCGCCGCCGTCGCCGAGCACGATCTGCCCGTCCGGGCCGGGCTCGCCCTGCTGCTCGAACCGGACGGCTGGCGCGCACGGCTCCCCGCCCTGGCCGCCGACCGGGAGCGGGTCGAGGCCGGCGGGCGCGGCCGGCTCACCGCCCGGGCGGTCAAGTTCTTCGCCGACGGCGTCGTCGAGTCCGGGACGGCCGCCCTGCTGGCGCCCTACAGCGACTGCCCGCACTCCCACGGCGTCGCCAACTGGACCGGCGCCGAACTGGCCGACGCCGTCACCGCCGTCGACGCGCTCGGCTTCCAGCCGCACATCCACGCCATCGGCGACCACGGCGTCCGGATCGCCCTGGACGCCGTCGAGGCCGCCACCCGCCGCAACGGCCTGCGCGCCCGCCGCCCGGTGATCGCCCACGTCCAGCTGGTCGACCCGGCCGACCTGCCCCGCTTCGCCGAACTCGGCGTGATCGCCAACTTCGAACCGCTGTGGGCCCAGACCGACCCGCTGATGACCGAACTCACCCTCCCCCGGCTCGGCCCCGAGCGCGGCGCCCGGCAGTACCAGATCGCCGCGCTGCTGCGCGGTGGCGCCCGGGTCTCCTTCGGCAGCGACTGGCCGGTCACCCGGTACGAGCCGCTGGCCGGTCTCGCCACCGCCGTCACCCGGCAGACCCCGGACGGCCTGCCGGCCGGCGGCTGGCTGCCCGAGGAGCGGATCGGCCTCACCGAGGCCCTCGCCGCGTACTCGGCGGGTGTCGCGCACCAGGCCTTCGAGGAGGCGGAGTGGGGCGTGCTGCGGCCCGGGATGCGGGCCGACCTGGTGCACCTGGCGGCCGACCCCTACGCGGTGCCGGCCGACGAGCTGGCCGCCGTCCCGGTGGCCGGGACCTGGCTCGGCGGCCGACGCACCCACTGAAGCCGACGCACGCACTGACCCAGGGCGGGCCCCCCGTACCCGTCCGCCGGAACGCCCCCCACGGCGTCCGGTCCCCGTCGACCGCCCGCACCCGATCGGCGGCCGACCGCTCTACCCTCGTCCGTACGACCCCAGGAGAGCTCCCCCATGACCCTGCCCTCCGACGCGGCCTCCCCGACCGCACCCGGCTCCCCCCGCACCGGCCCCGGCACCGGCCGCGCCGGGCCCGACACCGGGCCCGACAGCACCGGGCCCGACACCGGGCCCGACAGCACCGGGCCCGGCACCGCAACCGCCGGCTCCACCGGCCCCGCCCGCCTGGAAGGCGGCGTGCTCGGCACCGGCGACATCGTCTTCTTCGTCGTGGCCGCCGCCGCACCGCTGACCGTGATGGCCGGCGTGGCACCGTTCGCGATCGCCTTCGGCGGCATCGGCACGCCCGTCGCCTACCTGGCCACCGGCGTCATCCTGGCCCTCTTCGCGGTCGGCTTCACCACCATGACCGCGCACATCCGCAACGCCGGCGCGTTCTACGCCTACGTCACCCGCGGCCTCGGCCGCCCCGCCGGGCTCGGCGCCGCGCTGCTCGCGGTGCTCTCGTACAACGCCATCCAGATCGGCATGTACGGCGCCTTCGGCTTCTTCGCCCACACCACCGCCGCCGACCTGCTCGGCCTGGACCTGCCCTGGCCGGTCTGGGCGCTGCTCGGCGTCGCGGCGGTCTGGCTCCTCGGCTACCGCTCGATAGACCTCGGCGCCAAGGTGCTCGGCGCGCTGCTGATCGCCGAGACCGGCATCCTGCTCGTGCTCGCCGTGGCGGTGCTGGTGCGCGGCGGCGCGCACGGGCTCGACCTGTCCTCGTTCGCCCCGCACAACGTGTTCTCCGGGGGCATGGGCGGGGTGCTCGGGCTCTCCTTCGCCGCGTTCATCGGCTTCGAGGCCACCGCCATCTACCGCGAGGAGGCCCGCGAACCACGGCGGACGGTGCCGCGCGCCACCTACGCGGCGATCGCCTTCCTCGGCCTCTTCTACACCTTCATCACCTGGATGATCGTGCAGGCTTTCGGCGCCACCGAGGCCGTCGCGACCGCCACCGCCGACCCGGCCGGGATGTTCTTCACCGCGATGACCGACTACGTCGGCGCCTGGGCCACCGACCTCCAGCGGGTGCTGATCGTGACCAGCCTGCTCGCCGCGCTGCTCGCCTTCCACAACACCATCACCCGCTACGGCTACGCCCTCGCCACCGAGCAGGCCGCCCCGGCCGCGCTCGGCCGGGTCCACCCGCGCCATGGCTCCCCGTGGATCGGCTGCATCGCGCAGTCGGTGCTGGCGGCGGTGGCCGTCGTGGTGGCGGCGCTGATCGGGGCCGACCCGTACAACCAGTTCTTCCTCTGGGTGAACTCCCCCGGCGTGGTCGGCATCCTGGTGTTGCAGGCGCTCGCCGGGCTGTCCGTGTACGCCTTCTTCCGTCGCAATCGCGAGGCGGCCGCGAGCGCCGGGGCGTTCCGGACGGTCGTGGCGCCGGTCGCCGCCACCGTGCTGCTGTGCGGGGCGACGGCGCTGGTGGTGTGGCGGCTGGACCTGTTCACCAATGCCGGACCGGAGGTCAACTGGCCGCTGGTGGCGATCGTGCCGGTGGTGTTCCTGACGGGCGTCGCCATCGCGCTGCGGCTGCGGGCGCGGCGGCCCGAGGTGTACGCCCGGCTCGGGATGTCGGAGGTCGACGCGGGCTGAGCTCGGAGGTCGACGGGCCGAGCAAGGCGGCGCCGCAGGGCTGGCCCACCCACCTCGGCCCCGGCCGGCGGCCTCAGGCCTGGCCGACCGCCTCGGCGAGCAGCCGGTAGGAGTCGAGGAGGGCGGCGCGGTCGTAGGTGCTGGTGGTGACCAGGAACTCGTCCGCGCCGCTGCGCGCCACCAGGGCGGCGAGTTCGGCGACGGCCCGCTCCGGGGTGTCCGCGATGTGGCCCTTCAGCGACTGCTCGTAGGCGGCCTGCTCGCGCGGGCTCATCGGCAGGGCCAGGATCTCGGTGGCGGGCGCCAGCGGCGGGAACTCGCCGTGGGTGCGGGAGTACGCGCCGGACCACGCCTCCGGAACGAGCAGTTCCCGCGCCCGGTCGGCGCTCCCGGCGACCGCGACCGTGCCCGAGACCACCACGTACGGCTCGGCGGCCTGCGCCGAGGGGCGGAACCGGCTGCGGTAGCGGTCGATCGCCGCGAGCATCCGTTCCTCTCCCCGGACGGCGGCGATGACCAGCGGCAGCCCGGCGTCGGCCGCCAGGTCGGCGCCCGCACCGGTGGCCAGGACGAAGGCCGGCACCCGCAGGCCCTCGGCCGGGCGGGCGTGGACGCCGGGGTGGGCCTGCTGCGAGCCGTCGAAGTAGCCGAGCAGTTCGGCCAGCTGGGCGCCGAAGTCGTCCGCGGAGTCCTTCTCCCGGCCCAGCGCCCGCCGCACCCCGTCGGTGAACCCGACCGAGCGGCCGAGCCCCATGTCGATCCGGCCGGGGAAGAGCGAGGCGAGCACCCCGAACTGCTCGGCCACCACCATGGGCTGGTGGTTGGGCAGCATCACCCCGCCCGTGCCGACCCGGATCCGGGTGGTGGCCGCCGCCACCGCCGCGGCGAGCACCGTCGGCGCCGATCCCGCCACCCCGGGCACGCCGTGGTGCTCGGAGACCCAGAAGCGGTGGTACCCGAGCCGCTCGGCCTCGCGGGCGAAGGCCACCGTGTCCCGCAACGCCTGCGCCGGCTCCTCGCCCCGTCTGGTCCGGGAGCGGTCGAGGACGGAGAGCCTGGTCATGGGCGCAGCGCTGGTCACGCGGTGGACAACGCCCGCCGCCGAGCCGGGCATTCCCCCCTCCGCCATGCCCCGGTACGGACGGGCCCCGGTCAGTCCGTGACGGCGAAGCCCTGCGCCGCGCCCAGCCGGTGCAGCGAGTCCTGCCCCGGGATCCCGTCCGCGGCGGCGTCGGCGTACCCGCACCGGCGCTGCCACCCGGCGTAGGCGGTGACCGTCAGGCTGCCGAACGAGCCGTCCACCCAGCGCTGTTCGAGCAGCCCCTCGTCCGCCAGGGCCTGCTCGACGATCGCCACCTCGGCGCCGTACGTCCGGTGCCCCTGTTCGGCGCCGGGGTCGGTCCGGGCCGCCGCCACGACGTGCGCGAGCGACACCGTCCGGGGACCGGGCAGGTAGCCGAGCAGCCGCCGCAGCGAGCTCTCCCCCGGCACGCCGTCCGCCGCCTGGCCGGAGTAGCCCAGACTCCGCTGGTAGTCCGCGTAGTTCTCGGTGTCCGCGTCGCTCCAGTTCGGCCCGGGGCCGGAGCGGTAGTGAGCGCCGAAGCCCTGGGCGACGAGCCCCCGGCCGACCACGGTGACCTGGTAGCCCTGGGCGCCGTAGCCGTACGGGAGGCCGTTGATGGTGGTCTGGTACCGGGCCGGGGTCGGGTCCGCCGGGGGGTGCTGCGAGGGCGAGGGGATCGGGGTGCCGGGGCCGGCCGTGAAGTCGGGCCAGGAGCCGGGGTCGGTGTGGTCGTTGAACGGGACGTGGGCGTGCGCGTACCAGCCGCCGCTGGCCTCCCACACCTGCTCGTCGCGGTCGCTGGTGAAGTCGACCGGCCGGCCCATCGGCCACACGTCGGGCACGCCCCAGGAGGCGATCCAGGCGTGGATCCGGTCCCAGCCCGCGCACGGGGTGTCGACCAGCCGCGGGTACACGGTGCCCTGGTAGGTGCAGTAGGGGAAGAACACCGCCTCGATCTGGATCACCACGCGCCCGGCCCGGTTGGTGCGGGTCGGGCTCGTCGTCGGGCTGAGCAGGCTCTTCGAGCGGGAGTCGGCCGGGAACAGCTGGGCGATCCGGCCGCTGAACGGGTCCCAGACCAGGTGCGGCGCGTCGCCGGCGCCGCTGCCGGTGAAGTAGTTCACCAGGTCCTCGTAGGTGCACCAGTCCTGCGGCGCGGCGGCGGTCGCGTTGCGGTCCCAGGTGATGTGGGCGATGGCTCTCGGGGGGTACTGCTGGTCGGTCGGCGCGTGGTCGCCGAGGTCGTGGATCTCGGCACCGGGCAGCCACAGGTCGGACATGCGGTCTCCTCCAGGCGGCGAACGGACGTCGTTGCGGGTATCGGCAGGTTCGCCCTCCGGATTGACCCCAACGGCGCAATGCACGGCAATGAACCACCCGCGCTCGCGCGCCCGTTCGGATCTGTGACGGGAATTCGTCCTCGCGTACGGACCCGGAGGCCCGCGCCGCGTGCCGCCGGACCCGTGCTCCACCCTGCCCGGAAGGAAGCCCGAGAGCCTCCGGAAAGCCGTCGGGCGGGGGCGCATTCCACCCCGCCGCAGCCGCTCTGTCAATCGTTGACTTCGGAACTGGTCTAGTCCACGGTGGTGCGCGAAAAGCACTCATACCGTCATCACCGCCACGATTCTGACGAACCGACGGAGATTCCACCGTTATGCAACGAGTCTGCCTCGCCCTGCCCACCATGCGATCCTGCCCCGACACCATCGTGGAACTCGCCGAGGAGGCGGCCTACGCCGTCGCGAACTTCGACGTCGAGGTGCACCTCCTCATCCTCGACACCACCGACGCCGCCCAGTTCGCGGAGAACGCGGGCGCCGTGGCCGCCCTGGAGCCCACCCCCGGCGTGGTCGTCCACCACCTCGGCAACGCGCAGCAGCGGGAGTTCCTGCGCCGGGTGGCCGAGCGCTCCGGCGCCGCCGACCCGGAACTGCTGCTCGACATGATGCTCCCGCCGGCCGTCGCGTACGGCTCCTGCGTCAACCGGCTCTTCCTGGGCGCGGCCGCCCTGGGCTGCACCTCGGCGCACCTGCGCAACGACGACGCCGACTTCCAGGTCGTCGACGGTCGGAAGATCTTCCCGATCCACCACGAGCTGCTCTCGATCGGCCGACCGGCCGGCGAGGCGGCGGCCGGTGTGACCCGCTCCGAGCTCGACCCGGCCGACGCGGACAAGCCGGTGATGCTGGTCAGCGGCTCCTTCATCGGCGAACTCAACGTGGACATCAGCGAGATCCACGAGTTGGACCCGGACATCTACCGCGACGTGGTGCGCCTGTGGACCCCGCCGGTGTGGCCGGAGGAGGACCGGGACGCGATGGTGGACGTCTCGTTCAAGGGCGCCGGCTCCGAGCCGTTCACCACCGACGAATCCGTCCTCGGCGTGCCCGACATCTGGGACGTCTACATGTGCAACATCGCGCTGGACCACCGGGCCTACGAGGTGCTGCCGCTGCTGCCCTCGGTCAAGACCATCGGCAGCGACTACGCCCTGCTGCACGCCATGGTCCACTCCCGGCTGCCCGGCGTCGTCCACAACCGCCACATCGTCAACTACTACACGCCCGAACGCCGCATCGGCGCCGGCTTCATCTCCTACCAGATGCGGTTCGTCAAGTTCCTGCTGTCGATGCTGTACCTGTACCCGGTCTACGGCGGGATGATCGACCTCGGCCGCGGGCTGCTGGACGAGCGGCACGGGCTGAAGGTCGAGCCGATCCTCGACCTGGTGCGGGGCAGCGTCGACTGGGACCGGGCCGGGAACGAGTACTGCCTGGACGTCCTGGACCGCTCCTACCGCAAGCTTGGCGGCAAGTACGCCGAGCTCGCGGACGCGGTGGCCGAGCAGCGCCAGCAGCTCCTGGACGAGGCGCAGGAGGACGCCGAGCGCTGGGCGGTGCTGATGGGAGCGTGGGCGTCGCTGGTGGCCGCCTCCCGCGCGGAGGGGCTCGGCACCGCCTCGGAGGTTGCGGCCGGGTGAGCGAGGACCTCCGGATCCGGCTCCTGGCCGAGGGCGACTGGGATGCCGTGGTCGCCCTGGAGCACGACGCCTACGCGGCCGACGGACTGTCGGAGGGCCGGGAGGCGCTGCAGTCCCGCGCCCTCGCCTCGCCGCGGACCTGCTTCGTGCTGGAGCAGGACGGCACCGTCCGCGGCTACCTGCTGAGCCTGCCGTACCCACCGCTGCGCTGCCCGGACCTCGACCGGCCGGAGGAGGCGGTGTTCGCGTCGGACAACCTGCACGTGCACGACCTGGTGATCGCCGAGGACCTGCGCGGCCGGGACGTCGCACTGGGGTTCATCCGGCACTTCCGGGAGCAGGCGTCCGAGCAGGGCTTCGAGCGGATCTCCATGGTCGCGGTCCGCGGCACCGACATCCTGCTGCGGCTGCTCGGCTACCGCGCCCACCGCGAGGTGACGGTGCCGTCCTGCTACGGCAAGCGCGCCGTCTACATGTCGATGCCGGTGGCAGCCGGCTGACCTTCACTCGTCCGGAGTAGTCCGGGCTGCGGCACTCACCCCGTCGAGTGATGCTGCTGACGGCTGCGCCCAGCCGCCAGCAGCATCACCACCGACCGAGGGAGAGCGCATGAAGGCCGCCGTCGTCCACGACTTCACCGCGCCGCTGGTCATCGAGGACCGCCCCGTCCCCGAGCCCGCGCCGCACCAGGTCCGGGTCAGGATCGAGGCGTCCGGCCTCTGCCACACCGACATCCACGCCGCCCACGGCGACTGGCCGGTCAAGCCGAGCCCGCCGTTCGTGCCCGGCCACGAGGGCGTGGGGATCGTCGAGGCGGCCGGCGGGGAGGTGCGCGACGTACGGGTCGGCGAACGGGTCGCCATCCCCTGGCTGGCCGACGCCTGCGGGCGCTGCGACCAGTGCGTCTCCGGCTGGGAGACGCTCTGCCTCCAGCAGCACAACAGCGGCTACTCGGTGGACGGCGCCTACGCCGAGTACGCGCTGGCGCACGGCGACTACGTGGTGCCCGTCCCCGACGGCCTCGACCCGCTCGACGCCGCGCCGCTGTCCTGCGCGGGCGTCACCACCTACAAGGCGCTCAAGGTCTCCGGCGCCCGCCCGGGCACCCGGGTCCTGGTCTCCGGCATCGGCGGGCTCGGCCACCTCGCGCTCCAGTACGCGCGGATCTTCGGCGCCGAGACCATCGCGGTCGACGTCACCGACGACAAGCTCGCCCTGGCCCGCGAACTCGGCGCCGACCACGTCCTCGACGCCCGCACCCAGGACGTCGCGGCGGAGGTCCAGCGGCTCGGCGGCGCCCACGCGGCCATCGCCCTCGCCGTCAGCAACGCCTCTTTCCAGGCCGCTTACGGTGCGCTGCGGCGCGGCGGCACGCTCGTGCTGGTGGCACTCCCGGCCGGCGGGAAGCTCGAACTGCCGGTGTTCGAGACCGTGTTGAACGGCACCAGGGTGATCGGCTCGATCGTCGGCACTCGCCAGGACCTCGCCGAGGTCTTCCGGCTGCACGCCCTCGGCCGCACCCGCGTCATCCTTGAGCCCCGCCGCCTGGAGGAGGTGAACGCCTGCTTCGACGAGGTGCTGGGCGGCAAGGTCTCCGCCCGGCTGGTCTTCGACCTGCGCTGAGCGACCTGCGTCGAGCAACCTGCGCTGAGCCCGGCCCCGGCCGAACGGGTGCGCCCACCGGTCAGCCTCGCCCGCCGGTTCGCCGCGCCCGGCATCCGTCCGTCCCCCGTCGGGACGCGGCTCGCGGCCGATCCGCCCCCTTGACCGGCCCGTTCGGGCACCAGAGGCCCCGCGGGTCACGCCCGCCCCACCCCCGTCCGGGCCCGGTTGCAGTTCCGTCTCCGTTCCGTCCGGTGGGGGGCGCGGCGCCGCCCGGTCCGGGATCGTGGGGGCAACGACTCGTTGGGCGGGGGGAGTTGCCGTGGGGGACGGCCAGGAGTTGGTGCCCGTGGTGGTGGGCGTGCTGGTGCGGGCGGCTGAGGGGGTGGCGGCCGGCCCGGGGCGGGCGGTCGCGGATCTGGTGCGGGTGCGGCTGCGGGCGACGCCGGAGGGCGCCCGGGCCGTGGACGCGGTCGAGGCGAACCCGGGGGACGCCCGGGCGCGGGCCGGGCTGACCGCCGCCGTCGGCGAACTGCTCACCGCGGACCCGGCGTTCGCGCGGTACCTGGCCACCACCGAGCTCGGCCGGCCCGCCGACCCGCCGACCGTCCACCTCCGGGTCGATCCGGCCGTCGCCGGGGCCCAGGCCCGGGCCGCCCGGATCGGCGCCGCCCCCGTCCTCGTCACGCTGGCGCTGATCGTGGTCGCCGCCCTGGTCGCCGTCGGGATCAACCTGGGCTCGCGCCCGCTGCTGCGGCCGGGCGGGCCCGACCTGGCCCACGCCGGGCGGACGCTGCGCGACCCGGCCCAGGTTCAGGGTGTGCTACCCGACCTGCGGGCCATGCCGGGCGGCTGGCAGGTGGAGAGCGGCCCACAGTCGGGAGCGGGCCCGGGCGAGGACGCGCCCTGCCTGCTCCCGGACACCTGTGACCAGCAACTCGCCTACGCCACCGTGACGTTCCGCGCCGTGACCACGCACAGCGCACAGTTCACCGTGGTCACCTTCGCCTCCGCCGACGCCGCCGGCCGGGCCTTCGACGCGATGCTCGCCCACGTCGGCGGCGCCGACGCGGCCGCCGCCGTCCCCCTCCCCTCGATCGGCGACCAGCGCGCCGCCCGGACGCACGGTGCGGAAGGGGCGGAGGCCCTGGTGCGGGTCGGCACCACGCTGCTGTACGTCCGCGATTCGGGCCCGGGCTCCGACGCCGCCACTCCGGTGCTGGTCCTGTTCGCCCGCCTGCTGGCCGAGCGCGCCCAGCAGGCCGAGGACGGCCGCGAGCCCGACGCCGCCGCCCAGGGGGCCACCGCCTGACCCGGCCGCCCGCAGCCCCTGCTTGAACGCGCCGCACCCCGACCGAGCCGGTCGCCGGGTGCGGCTGCCGTTGCGCCGGGACAAGGGTGGGGCCACCGGTGAGGCCGCGAGGGGCCCGCTCCCCCGAATGCGTGTATCGCTCTCTTGACTGACGTCACCAACACGCCATACTGGCCTCACTCCCCGCTCGCACGATGAGGTGCCCGCCCATGGAGCTATCCCCCTCCGCGCACGTGGACACGTTCTGCCGCGACCATCTCCCACCCTTCGACCAGTGGCCAGAACTCCGCTTCGACATACCGGAGTTGTTCTATCCGGACCGGCTGAACTGCGCCCAGGCGCTGCTCGACGGAACGATCGCCCGGTACGGCCCCGACCGCCGCTGCCTGCTCACCCCGACCGGCCAGTGGACCTACGGCGAACTGCGCGACCACGCCGACCGGGTGGCCCGGCTGCTGACCGAGGACCTCGGCCTGGCCACCGGCAACCGGGTGCTGCTCCGCGGCCCCAACACCCCCTGGCTGGTGGCCTGCTGGCTCGGCGTCCTGAAGGCCGGCGGCGTCGCCGTCAGCACCATGCCGCTGCTGCGGGCCGCCGAACTGACCGGACTGCACCGGATCGCCCGGCCCACCATCGCCCTGTGCGACCACCGCTACCTGGACGACCTCGCCCGGGCCGAGACACCCGGCCTGCGGGTGCTCGCCTTCGGCGGGCCCGGCCCCCAGGACCTGACCGCCCGCTGCGCCGCCAAGAGCGGCGGCTTCACCGCCGTGCCCACCGCCGCCGACGACGTCGCGCTGATCGCCTTCACCTCCGGAACCACCGGACGGCCCAAGGCCACCCTGCACTTCCACCGCGACGTGCTCGCCAACGCCGACACCTTCTCCCGCCACCTCCTGCGCCCCACCCCCGACGACCTGTTCGCCGGCACCCCGCCGCTCGCCTTCACCTTCGGACTCGGCGGCCTGGTGGTCTTCCCGCTGCGCGCCGGCGCCGCCAGCCTCCTGCTGGAGCAGGCCACCCCCGAGCAACTCGCCGAGCAGGTCCACCGGCACCGGGTCGGCGTGCTGTTCACCGCGCCGACCGCCTACCGGGCGATCCTGGCCGCCGGGCTCGCCGACCGCCTGTCCGGCGTACGGCGCTGCGTCTCGGCCGGCGAGCACCTGCCCGCCGCCCTCTGGGAGGCCTTCCACGCGGCCACCGGGCAGCGGCTGATCGACGGCATCGGCGCCACCGAGCTGCTGCACGTGTTCATCTCCGCCGCCGACGGCGACATCCGCCCCGGCGCGACCGGCCGCCCCGTCCCCGGCTACCGGGCCGCCGTCCTGGACGAGCAGGGCCGGCCGGTGCCGGACGGCGTGCCCGGTCTGCTCGCCGTCAAGGGCCCGACCGGCTGCCGCTACCTGGACGACGAGCGCCAGCGCGACTACGTCCGCAACGGCTGGAACCTCACCGGCGACACCTACGTCCGCGACCGGGACGGCTACTTCTGGTACCAGGCGCGCAACGACGACATGATCGTCTCGGCCGGCTACAACATCGCCGGCCCCGAGGTCGAGCAGGCCCTCGCCGCCCACCCCGACGTCGCCGACTGCGCGGTGGTCGGGGCGCCGGACGAACGGCGCGGCACCGTGGTGAAGGCCTACGTGGTGCTGCACGAGGGCGCGCCCGCCGGGCCGGAGCAGGTGCGGAGCCTCCAGGAGCACGTCAAACGGACCATCGCCCCGTACAAGTACCCGCGCGCGGTCGAGTTCGTCACCCGGCTGCCGCGCACCGCCACCGGCAAGCTGCACCGCGCCGAGCTGCGCCGGCGGGCCGCGACCGCCCCGGCCAGCGTGGCGATCGAACGGCGGGTCGAGTGGTCCGACACCGACGCGGCCGGGCACTACCACTTCTCGGCCGTCCAGCGCTGGGCCGAGGCCGCGGAGGCGGCGCTGCTGCGCCGGCTGGGCCTGGCCGAGCTGTTCGGGCGGATCCCGCGGGTGCACTTCGAGGCCGACTACCGCGAGCGGCTCTGGTTCGGCGACCTGGTCCGCACCGAGCTGCGGGTGGTCCGGGTCGGCGGCTCCTCGCTGCACTACGCCTTCGAGGTGTACGGCCCGCAGGGCCTGGCCGCGTCCGGGCGGATGTCGGTGGTGCACGCCGCGCCGAACGCCAAGGGCGCCGAACCCTGGCCCGCGCCGGTGCGCCGCGCGCTGGCCGAGGCCGGACCGCAACAGCCGGAGGTGGTGCGGTGACCACCGCGGCCCGCACCACCACCACCGCCCGTACCACCGCGGCCCGCCGCATCGCGGTGATCGGCGCCGGTCCGGGCGGGCTCTACTTCGCCGCGCTCGCCAAACGGCTGGCACCGCACCGGGAGATCACCGTCTTCGAACGCGACGGCCGGGAGGACGAGTTCGGCTTCGGCGTGGTGTTCTCCGACGAGACGCTGGACGGCATCGCCCAGGCCGACCCGGAGGTCTTCGCCGCCATCGGCGCCGAGTTCGCCCGCTGGAGCGACATCGACATGCACTACGCGGGCGAGGTCCGCACCTGCGGCGGGCACGGCTTCGCGGCACTCGACCGCAACCGGCTGCGCGCGATCCTGCAACAGCGCTGCGAGCAGCTCGCGGTGGACGTGCGCTACCGCACCCCCGCCCCTCCGGTCGACCGGCTCGCCGCCGAGTACGACCTGGTGGTCGCCGCCGACGGCATCCACTCGGGCACCCGCGCGGCCTACGCCGACACCTTCCGGCCCGACCTGGACGAGCGGCACTGCCGCTACATCTGGCTCGCCACCGACAAGGTCTTCGAGGCCTTCACCTTCATCGTCGAGCGGTTCGACTTCGGCACCCTCCAGGTGCACGCCTACCCGTACAGCGCGACCCGTTCCACCTTCATCGTGGAGCTCTCCGAAGACGCCTGGCGCCGCGCCGGGTTCACCGCCCTCGCCGCCCGGGAGCCGGCCCGCGGCGAGAGCGACGAGGCGAGCGTGCGGCGCTGCGCGGACCTGCTCGCCGGGCACCTGGACGGCCACCGGCTGATCCCGAACGCCTCCCGCTGGATCCGCTTCACCACCGTGCGCAACGCCCGCTGGCGCCACCGCAACGTGGTGCTGCTCGGCGACGCGGCGCACTCCGCGCACTTCTCGATCGGCTCGGGCACCAAGCTCGCCCTGGAGGACGCCCTCGCGCTCGCCGCGAGCCTGCACGAACAGCCGGCGCTGGAGCAGGCGTTGGTCGCATACGAGGCGGAGCGGCGCCCGGTGGTGGAGTCCACCCAGCGGGCCGCGCAGGCGAGCCTGGAGTGGTTCGAGACGGTGGAGCGGCGCACCGGGCAGGGCGCCGACCGGTTCGCGTTCAACCTGCTCACCCGCAGCCGCCGGGTCACCTACGGCAACCTGCGGGCCCGCGACCCCGACTTCGTCGACGCGGTGGACGCCGCCGCCGGCGGCCCGCCCGGCGTGCCGCCGATGTTCCGGCCGCTGAAGCTCGGCGCCCTGGAGCTGCGCAACCGCGTCGTGGTGCCCCCGCTCGCCACCTTCACCTCCACCGACACCCTGCCCAGCGGCTTCGACCGGGCCCAGCTGACCGCGCACGCGCTCGGCGGCGCCGGGCTGGTCCTCGCCGGGATGGCCGCCGTCAGCCCCGGGGGCCGGGCCACCGACCGCTGCCCGGGGCTGTGGAACGACCGCCAGGAGACGGCCTGGCGCGAACTCGTCGACGCCGTCCGCGCGGTGAGCGACACCCCGGTCGGCCTCCAGCTGACCCACGCCGGCCGCCGGGGCGCCACCGCCGCACCCGGCCCGGACGGGATCGGGCGCCCACTCGCCGACGGCTGGCCGCTGCTCGCCGCCTCCCCGCTCCCCTGGGGCCCGGACAGCCCTCCCCCGCACCCGGCCACCGCCGCCCAACTGGCCACCGTGGTCGCGGACTTCGCCGAGGCGGCGGAACGCGCGGCACGGGCCGGCTTCGACGCGCTGGAGCTGCAGTTCGGCCACGGCCACCTGCTCTCCGGCTTCCTCTCACCGCTGACCAACCACCGCACCGACCGCTACGGCGGCCGGCTCGCGCACCGGCTGCGGCTGCCGCTGGAGGTGCTGGCGGCCGTCCGCGCGGTCTGGCCTGCCGGGCGGCCGCTACTGGTGCGGATCTCGGCCTGCGACTGGGCGCCCGGCGGCACCACCGGACCGGAGGCCGTCACGATCGGCCGCGCGCTGGCCGACGGCGGGGCGGACGCGGTGGACGTGTCCACCGGCGAGGTGGTCGCCCACCAGCGGCCGCCGTACGGACGCGGGTACCAGACCCCGTTCGCCGAGCTGATCCGCGCCGCCACCGGCCTGCCGACCATCGCGGTCGGCGCGATCTCCGGGCACGACGACGCCAACTCCGTGCTCCTGGCCGGGCGGGCCGACCTGGTCGCGATCGGGCGGGCCCAGCTGTACGACCCGCTCTGGACGCTGCACGCCGCCGCCGAGCAGGGCTACACCGGGCCGGGCGCGCACTGGCCCGGCCCCTGGTCGGCGGGCAGCCGCAGACCACCGGGCCCGAACGCCGACCGGGTCGCACCGCGCCTGCACCTGCTCGCCGAGCCCGCCGCGCCGGTGCACCGCCGCTGGCCGCCGCCCACCCCCGAACCGCGCTGAGCAGCCGAGGAGGAACCATGCCCGACCTGCCCCGCTTCACCGCCGCGGCCGTCCAGGCCGCCCCCGTCTACCTGGACCCGGCCGCCACCGTCGACAAGGCCGTCGCCCTGATCCACGAGGCGGCCGGCCACGGCGCCGCCCTGGTGGTCTTCCCCGAGGTCTTCGTCCCCGGCTACCCGTACTGGAACTGGACGATGAACCCGGTGCAGGGCTCGCCCTGGTACGAGCGCCTCTACCGCGCCGCCGTCGACGTCCCCGGCCCGTACGTCGACACGCTGCGCGCCGCCGCCCGGCAGGCCGGCGTGGTGCTGGTGATCGGCGTCAACGAACGCGGCCAACACAGCCTCGGGGTGCTCCACAACACCTTGCTGATCATCGGCGCGGACGGAGAACTCCTCGCCGTGCACCGCAAGTTGGTGCCGACCTGGGCCGAGAAGCTGACCTGGACGCCCGGCGACGGCAGCTCCCTGCGGGTGCACCGCACGGCCGTCGGCCCGCTCGGCGCGCTCGCCTGCGGCGAGAACACCAACACCCTGGCCCGCTTCACCCTGCTGGCCCAGGGCGAACTCGTCCACGCCGCCAGCTACATCGCCCTGCCGGTGGCCCCCGAGGACTACGACATGGCGGAGGCGATCGCGCTGCGCGCCGCCGCGCACTGCTTCGAGGGCAAGCTGTTCACCGTGGTCTCCTGCTCCACCATCTCGCCCGAGATGGTGGACCTGATCGCCGGCGACGACCACCAGGTGCGCAAGCAACTCGCCCGCCCGCGCAGCGCGTTGTCCGGCATCTTCGGCCCCGACGGACGCCCGGTGGGCGAGCCGCTGGTGGACGAGGAGGGCATCGTCTACGCCGAGATCGACCTCGGCCGGTGCATCCAACCCAAGCAGATGCACGACATCGTCGGCCACTACAACCGCTTCGACGTCTTCCGGCTGCACGTGGACAACCGCCCACTGCGGCCACTGGTGTTCCCGGAGGAGCAGGCATGACCAGCCACGACGGCACGACCGACCGCCACGGCACCGCCGACCAGGGCCGCACGGCCGACCACGACGACGACCAGCTCGGCCGAGCCAGGGTCACCGACAGCCCCGAACTCACCGCCTACTACGAGGAACTGGCCGAGCACGAGGCCGGCGCCCTGTGGACGGTGGCGAACGAGATCGAGCCCTGGTACCCGCAGCCCAAGTCGGTGCCGGTGCTCTGGCGCTACGCCGACCTGCGCCCGCTGGTCCGCAAGGCGCTGCCGCTGGTCAAGGCCGACGACGCCGGCCGCCGGGTGGTGATGCTGGTCAACCCCGGGCGCCGCGAACTGAGCGCCGCCGTCGGCCTGCTGTACACCGGCCTCCAGATCATGGGCCCCGGCGAGGCGATGACCGCGCACCGCCACCAGGCCGCCGCCCTGCGCTTCGTCCACGAGGGCACCGGCGCCTGGACGGTCGTGGACGGCCAGAAGCTCAGGGTCGGCCCGCGCGACTTCGCCATCACGCCCAACAACTCCTGGCACGAGCACGGAAACGAGTCCGACGACGCCCCGGTGATCTGGCAGGACGGCCTGGACATCCCGCTGGTCAACATGCTCGACGCGAACTTCTACGAGGTCCACCCGGAGCTGTACCAGCGGCCCGGCCCGGTGGTGAACTCCTCGCTGCTGAGCTACGGCGGCAACCTGCTCCCGTACGGCGTCGAGACCTGGAGCAGGCCCTACTCCCCCCTGCTCGGCTGGCCCTGGGAGCCGAGCTACCACGCGCTGTGCCGACTCGCCCGCGCCACCGGGGGATCGCCGTACGACGGCGTCATCATGGAGTACACCAACCCGGTCACCGGCGGCCCGGTGATGCCGACCATGGCCGCCCACCTGCAACTGCTGCGCCCCGGCCAGGCCACCCGCGCCCACCGCCACACCGGCTCGGTGGTCTACACGGCGGCCAAGGGGCGCGGCGTCTCGGTGATCGCCGGGCGGCGCTTCGAGTGGCAGCAGGGCGACGTCTTCGTCGTCCCGTCCTGGGCCTGGCACGAGCACGCGAACCTCGACCCCGGCGAGGACGCCTGCCTGTTCTCCTTCAACGACTTCCCGGTGATGCACTCGCTCGGCCTCTACCGCGAGGAGGCCCACCCGGCGCACGACGGGCACCAGGGCCCGGCCTGACCCACCGGACACGCGCCCCACCACCGCCCGGCAACCCCGAGGAGCCCCGACCATGCACCTGTTGACCTACTGCGCGGACGGCGACGAGACCCCGCGCCTCGGCGCCCGGCTCGGCGACCAGGTCGCCGACCTGACCGCCCTCGCCACCGCCGCCGGCGCCCGGCTGCCCGACGGCCTGCTCGACCTGGTCCGGGCCGGCGAGGCCGCGCTGGCCACCGCCCGCACGCTGCTGTCCCACGCCGGGCCCGGCCACCCCGCCGTCCGCCCGCTCGCCGAGGTCTCGCTGCGCGCGCCCCTGCGGCCCGGCAAGATCGTCGGTGTCGGCCTCAACTACGTGGAGCACGTCGCCGAATCGCACCGCACCCTGGACACCGAGCGCGAACTGCCCGACCGGCCGGTGCTGTTCAGCAAGCCCGCGACCGCCGTCACCGGCCCGGGCCAGCCCATCCGGCACAACGCCGACCTGACCAAGCAGCTCGACTGGGAGTGCGAACTCGCCGTGGTGATCGGCGAGCCGGCCTTCCGGGTGGCCGAGCGGGACGCCTGGCGGCACGTCTTCGGCTACAGCATCGTCAACGACGTCAGCGCCCGCGACCAGCGCCGTTCCGGGCAGTGGTTCTTCTCCAAAGGACAGGACAGCTACGCGCCGTTCGGCCCGGTCGTGGTCACGGCCGACGAGATCCCCGACCCGCAGGACCTCGACCTTTCACTCAGGGTCAACGGCGAGCTGCGACAGGACTCCAACACCCGCCACATGCTGTTCGGCATCGCCCGCCTGATCGCCGACATCTCCTCCGGCGTCACCCTCGAACCGGGCGACGTGATCGCCACCGGCTCCCCGTCCGGCGTCGGCGCCGGCCTGGTGCCGCCGCAGTTCCTCCAGCCCGGCGACCTGGTCGAGGCCACCATCGAGCGGATCGGCACCCTCGCCAACCCGGTGGTCGACGCCCGCTGAGCGGAGCACCCCACCCCGGCCAGCTCCCGAGAGGAGCCCCAGCACCCCATGACCACCTACCGGATCGGCCAGATCGTCCCCAGCTCCAACGTCACCATGGAGACCGAGGTCCCCGCCCTGCTGCGGGCCCGCGAGGCGGTCGCGCCCGAGCGGTTCACCTTCCACTCCAGCCGGATGCGGATGACCAGGGTCACCCCCGAGCAACTGCGCGCCATGGACGCCGAGTCCGACCGCTGCGCGGCCGAACTCTCCGACGCCCGGGTCGACGTGCTCGGCTACGCCTGCCTGGTCGCCGTGATGGCCACCGGCCCCGGCTACCACCGCGAGGCCGAACAGCGCCTGCACCGGCGCACCGCCGAGAACGGCGCCCCCGCCCCCGTGGTCACCAGCGCGGGCGCCCTGGTGACCGGCCTGCACACGCTCGGCGCCAAGAAGGTCGCCCTCGTCACCCCGTACCTGCGGCCGCTGGCCCGGACCGTGGTCGACTACCTGGCCCACGAGGGCATCGAAGTGCTCGACTACGCGGCCCTGGAGATCCCCGACAACCTCGACGTGGCCGCCCACGACCCGGCGCGGCTCCCCGCCATCGCCCGGCGTCTCGCCCACGCCGAGGCCGACGCGGTGGTGCTCTCGGCCTGCGTGCAGCTGCCCTCGCTGTCCGCCGTCGAGGAAGCCGAACAGCAGCTCGGCAAGCCGGTCGTCTCGGCGGCGATCTGCACCGCCCACCAACTGCTGCGCGCCCTCGGCCTGCCGGCCGTCGCCCCCGGCGCCGGGCACCTGCTCTCCGGCGCCTACGCCCAGGCCTGACGCCGGGCTCCCACCGCTATGATCACCACGAGCTGCCGGGGAGGAGGCGCACCATGTCGGAGAGCACGACCCGGCCCAGCTCGCTCATCCACACCGTGTACGGCGAGTTCGTGCGCCGCCTCGGCGGCTGGATCTCGATCGCCGACCTGATCGCGCTGATGGCCGAACTCGACGTCGACGGCCCGGCGGTGCGCTCGGCCATCTCCCGGCTGAAGAAGGCCGGCACCCTGTTCCAGGAGCGCCGCGACGGCACCGGCTACCGGCTCGCCCCGGCGATGGACCCGGTCTTCGAGGAGGGCGACCGCCGGATCTTCCACAGCCTGGAGCCCGCCGAACTCGCCGACGGCTGGGTGGTCGCGGTCTTCTCGGTGCCCGAGTCCGAGCGCGCCCACCGCCACCAGCTGCGCTCCCGGCTGAGCTGGCTCGGCTTCGGCAACGCCGCCCCCGGCGTCTGGCTGGCGCCCGCCCGGCTGCTGCCGGACGCCCGGCGGCTGCTGGAGCGCCTCGGGCTGAGCGCCTACGTGCACCTGTTCCTGTCCGCCGAGTACGCGGGCTTCGCCGAACTGCGCACCGCGGTGGCCGGCTGGTGGGACTTCCCGGCGATCGAGGCGCAGTACGCGGCCTTCGACGACGCCTGGCGCCCGGTCGCCGCCGAACTGCGCGGCCGGCCGCGGGTCGACCCGGTCGAGGCGTTCCGCGACTACGTCCCGATGCTCACCCAGTGGCGCCGGCTGCCCTACCTGGACCCGGGCCTGCCCGAACCGCTGCTGCCCGCCGACTGGAACGCCGTCGCCGCGCGGGCCGTCTTCACCGAGCTGCACGCGCTGCTCGCCGAGCCCAGCCTGCGGCACGTCGAGAAGGTCACCGGCCTGTCGGCCGGCGCCCCACCCCACCAGGAGCCGCGATGACCGACCCCGCCCCCGCCGACCTCCTCGTCCGCGCCGCCGCCGTCCACACCCTCGTCCCCGGCCGGCCGCCGCAGCGGGCGATCGCCGTTACCGGGGCACGGATCACCGCCCTGTCCCCCGACCCGCACGGCCTGGACGACCTGGTCGGACCGGCCACCGAGGTCCTGGACGCCCCCGCCGCGACGGTGCTGCCCGCCTTCGACGACACCCACACCCACCTGATCCTGGCCGGCCACAGCGTCCACGGCGTCCCCGTCCACCGGGCGCGCGACCTCGCCGCGTTCCTCGGCCTGATCCGCGAACGCGCCGCCCAGACCCCGCCCGGCCAGTGGATCCACACCACCGTCAACTGGCAGGAGGTGCTGCTCGCCGAGCAGCGGCTGCCCACCACCGCGGAACTGGACGAGGCCACCGCCGACCACCCCGTCCTGGTCCGCCGCGGCGCCTACAACATGGTGCTCAACTCGGCCGCGCTGCGCCTCGCCGGCATCACCGCCGACACCCCCGACCCGCCCGGCGGCCTGCTCGAACGCGACGACCGGGGGCGACTCACCGGGCGGCTGGTCAACAAGGCGGTCGAACTGGTCGAGCGGATGCTGCCGCGCCCCGCGCTCGCCGAACGGGTGGCCGGCCTGCGCGCCGCCTCCGCCGGCTATGCCGCCACCGGCATCGGCACCGTCCGCGACTGCCTCGTCCCGGTCGAGGACCTCGACGTGCTGCTCGCGGCCCGGGCCGCCGGCGCGCTCGCCGTCCGGGTCCGGGCGCTGGTCTCCGGCTTCGCCGCCCGCACCCCCGAGCAGGTCGACGAGCTGCTGGACCGGATGGACGCCTGGCGCGCCGCCGGCGAGGACGACGACCTGCTGCGGCTGTGGGGGGTGAAGTTCGGCATCGACGGCGGCTTCGAGGCCGGCGCGCTGGAGGAGCCGTACCAGGACCGGCCCTGCTACCACGGCCGGCTGCTCTGGGAGCCGAAGGAGCTGGTCGCGGCCGTCGACCGGGTGGTCGGGCGCGGCTGGCGGGTCGGCGTGCACGCCTGGGGCGACCGCGGCCTGCGCACCCTGCTGGACGTCTTCGAGGAGGTGCTCGACCAGCGCCCCGGCCTGCCGCCCGGCACGCTGGTGGTCGAGCACGGCGGACTGGCCCGGGCCGACCAGCGGGCCCGGGCGATCGCGCTCGGCGTACCCGTCACCGTGCAGCACCCGCTGCTGCACGACGGCGCGCTCGCCCAGCAGCGGGCCTGGGGCGAGGAGCGGACCGCCGGGATCTTCCCGCTGCGCGAATGGCTCGACGAGGGCGCGCTGCTGGCCGCCGGCTCGGACTTCCCGGTCGGCCCGTACGGCGCGATGGTGTCGGTGTGGGGCATGACGACCCGCCGGACCACCGCCGGGGTGGTGGGGCCCGAGCACGCCGTCGACCGGGCCGAGGCGGTCGCGCTGCACACCGTCCACGCGGCCCGGCTGATGGGCGAGAGCGCCGAACGCGGCAGCCTGCGGCCGGGGGCGCTGGCCGATCTGACGGTGTGGCCGGTCGATCCGCTGAGCTGCCCGGTGGACGTGCTGCGCGAGCTGCGGCCCGAGCGCACGGTCGTCGGCGGGCGGACCGTCCACCCGGCCCAGGCCTAAGGACCGTCCGGCCGGACCTCCTGGAGCAGCCCCCAGGTGAAGTCGGCGGTGCACGGGCGCGCCCGCCCGTCGGCGTCCGGGGCGGTGAAGTCGAGCTGGAAGCGGGTCGGCGCGCTGCCCTCGCGCGGCCGGGCGGGCGGAAACGCGGCGCCCAGGTCGGCGACCACGCAGCTCCACGGCGCGAGGTCGGCGAGGGTGCGCAGCCCGGGCGCCGGGGCGTCCGGTCCGCGCACCAGCCACTCGTTCAGCAGCGGCCGACCGGCCTGCGCCGGACCGAGCAGGCTCTCGAAGCGCAGCTCGGGCCAGAGCGGCAGCGCCCACTGCCGCGCGGTGCAGGCGAGGTCCCCGATCCGGCGCGGCACCACCGCCTGCGGCGGGCCGAGGACGGCGGCGCAGCGGTCGGCGCCGCGTGGGAACCGGGGCGAGCGGACCATCGCCTGCCAGCGCTTGTTCGCCTCCCGCATGGCGGCCCGGGTCGCGCCGAGCCGCCGCACGGCCTGCTCGACCGGTTCCGGGTTGAAGTCGGCCATCCGGCGCAGCAGCACGAGCTGGAACTCGGTGGCCCCGAAGCCGTGGATCGCCATGGCAGCAGGGTAGTGCCCGGGGCGTGGCACCGCCCTGCCGCCGAAGCGTTCGACCGTCGAAGGGGTCGAACGCCGAAGGGGTCGAACGTCGGGGCCGTCAGCCCCCGACGTAGGCCGCGAGGTGCTCGCCGGTGAGGGTGGAGCGGGCGGCGATCAGGTCGGCGGGCGTGCCCTCGAAGACGATCCGGCCGCCGTCGTGGCCGGCGCCCGGGCCGAGGTCGATGATCCAGTCGGCGTGCGCCATCACCGCCTGGTGGTGCTCGATGACGATGACCGACTTGCCGGAGTCCACCAGCCGGTCGAGCAGCCCGAGCAACTGCTCGACGTCGGCGAGGTGCAGGCCGGTGGTCGGCTCGTCGAGGACGTAGACGCCGCCCTTCTCGGCCATGTGGGTGGCCAGCTTGAGCCGCTGCCGCTCGCCGCCGGACAGCGTGGTGAGCGGCTGGCCGAGGCTGAGGTAGCCGAGCCCGACGTCGGCGAGGTTGGCGAGGATGCGGTGCGCGGCCGGGATGCGGGCCTCGCCGGTGCCGAAGAACTCCTCGGCCTCGGTCACCGGCATCGCGAGCACCTCGCTGATGTCGCGGCCGCCGAGGTGGTACTCCAGCACCGAGGCCTGGTAGCGCTTGCCCTCGCACTCCTCGCAGGTGCTGGCCACGCCGGCCATCATCGCCAGGTCGGTGAAGACCACCCCGGCGCCGTTGCAGTTGGGGCAGGCGCCCTCGGAGTTGGCGCTGAACAGGGCCGGCTTGACGCCGTTGGCCTTCGCGAAGGCCTTGCGGATCGGCTCCAGCAGCCCGGTGTACGTCGCCGGGTTGCTGCGCCGGGAGCCGCGGATGGCGCCCTGGTCGACGGACACCACGCCCGCGCCCGTGGGGATCGAGCCGTGCACCAGCGAGCTCTTCCCGGAGCCGGCGACGCCGGTGATCACGGTCAGCACCCCGAGCGGGATGTCGACGTCGACGTCGCGCAGGTTGTTCGCCGTCGCGCCGCGGATCTCCAGGGTGCCGTTCGGCTCGCGCACCGCCTTGCGGACCGCGGCCCGGTCGTCGAAGTGGCGGCCGGTGACGGTGCCGCTGGACCGCAGCCCCTCGACGGTGCCCTCGAAGCAGACCGAGCCACCCGCCGTCCCGGCGCCGGGTCCGAGGTCGACGACGTGGTCGGCGATCGCGATGGTCTCCGGCTTGTGCTCCACGACCAGCACCGTGTTGCCCTTGTCCCGCAGCCGCAGCAGGAGTTCGTTCATCCGCTGGATGTCGTGCGGGTGCAGGCCGGTGGTGGGCTCGTCGAAGACGTACGTGACGTCGGTGAGCGCCGAGCCGAGGTGCCGGATCATCTTGACCCGCTGCGCCTCGCCGCCGGACAGCGTGCCGGAGGGCCGGTCGAGCGAGAGGTAGCCCAGCCCGATCTCCACGAACGAGTCGAGGGTGTGCCGCAGGGTCCCGAGCAGCGGCGCCACGGCCGGCTCGTCGAGGTCGCGGACCCAGGCGGCCAGGTCGCTGATCTGCATCGCGCAGGCGTCGGCGATGCTGGTCCCGCCGATCAGCGACGACCGGGCCGCCTCGCTGAGCCGGGTGCCACCGCAGTCGGGGCAGGCGGTGAAGGTGACCGCCCGGTCGACGAACGCCCGGATGTGCGGCTGCAGCGCGTCCCGGTCCTTGGTGAGCATCGACTTCTGGATCTTCGGGATCAGCCCCTCGTAGGTGAGGTTGACCCCGTTGACCTTGACCTTGGTCGGCTCGCGGTGGAGGAAGTCCTGCATCTCCTTCTTGGTGTACTTGCGGATCGGCTTGTCCGGGTCGAGGAAGCCCGAGTTCGCGTAGATCCCCACCGTCCACCAGCTGTCGGTCTTCCAGCCGGGGATGGTGATCGCGCCCTCGGAGATCGACTTGGTGTCGTCGAAGAGCTGGGTGAGGTCGATGTCGGAGACGCTGCCGCGGCCCTCGCAGCGCGGACACATGCCGCCGGTGATGCTGAAGCTGCGCCGCTCCTTGACGGTCTTCCCGCCGCGTTCGACGGTGACGGCGCCCGCCCCGCTGATCGAGGGGACGTTGAAGGAGAACGCCTTGGGCGAGCCGATGTGCGGCTGCCCGAGCCGGCTGAAGAGGATCCGCAGCATCGCGTTGGCGTCGGTGGCGGTGCCGACCGTGGAGCGGGGGTCCGCGCCCATCCGCTGCTGGTCGACGATGATCGCGGTGGTCAGCCCCTCCAGCACGTCGACCTCGGGCCGCGCCTGGGTCGGCATGAAGCCCTGGACGAAGGCGCTGTAGGTCTCGTTGATCAGCCGCTGCGACTCGGCGGCGATCGTGTCGAACACCAGGGAGCTCTTGCCGGAGCCGGAGACGCCGGTGAACACCGTCAGCCGCCGCTTCGGGAGCTCGACGCTGACGTCCTTGAGGTTGTTCTCGCGCGCGCCGTGCACGCGGATCAGGTCGTGACTGTCGGCACCGGGTGCCGCCGGCGGCTGCGCGGCCGTCCTCGTGGGCTTGCTCATCGTCTTCCCCATCTGTGCGGCGGAGCCGCCGTCGCGGTGGCTGATCACCGGCCGCCGCACCGGGGAGGGGAGCCCCGTCCACCGGTGCCGGCCAGGCATGGCGGAAGCCTAACCGCCGTCCCGAGGACGGCCCGGCCGGTGGGCCCGCGGATCGGCGTCCGGTACCGGCCGCACGGCGTGGCACGATCGCAGGGGCGGCCGGACGGGGGAAGCCCGCCCGACCGCCCCGGTCGGCCTCAGTCCTTCACCACGCCGGCCGGCGTCAGTCCTTCACCGCGCCGGCGGGCGTCAGTCCTTCACCGCGCCCGCCAGCCCGGACACCAGCTTGCGCTGGACCGCGATGAAGAAGATCAGCACCGGCACCGTCATCAGCGTCGACGCCGCCATGATGCCGCCCCAGTCGTTCTCGTCCGGCTTGAAGAAGACCAGCAGCGCGGACGGCAGGGTCTGGTTCTGGGTGGCGCTGATGATGAAGGTCTTCGCGAAGACGAAGTCGTTCCACGCGGCGATGAAGGAGAACACGCTGGTCGCGGCGAGGCCCGGGGCCACCAGCGGCAGCAGGATCCGCCACAGGATGCGGGTGCGGCTGGCGCCGTCGATCTGCGCGGCCTCCTCGATCGACACCGGCACGGCCGCGACGAAGCCGCGCATCATCCAGATGCCGAACGGCAGCGAGAAGGCCAACTGCACCAGGATCAGCGAGGCGAGGGTGTTCAGCCCGATGCCCGGCGCGAACCGGCCGGCGTCACGGAACATGAAGAACAGCGGGATGGTGAGCGCCTCGACCGGGATCATCTGGGCGATCAGGAACATCACCATGATGGTGGTGCGGAACCTGAACCGGAACCTGGTCACGGCCACCGCCGCCAGGAACACCACGACGGCCGAGAGCACCACCACCGACAGCGCGATGACCAGACTGTTCACGAAGTACCGGCCGAAGCCGTCCACGCTGAGCACCTGGCGGAAGCTCTCCAGCGTGGGGTGGGCCGTCCACGGCTTCGGATCCAGCGACCGCACCTCGCCCTTGGGCTTGAACGCGGACAGCACCATCCAGAAGATCGGGAAGGCGGTGACCACGGCCAGCACGATCGCGCCGGTGTTGGCGGCGAGCCGCCAACGGCCGCGGGTGTTGCGGGCTCGGGTGCTACCGGGCCGGGTGTTGCCGGTTCGGGTGTCCCGAACGGGGTTCAGAGTGCTCACAGTTCGTTCCCCGTCCGTCGCAGGGTGCGGATGTAGAGGACCGTCGGGATCACCAGGATCAGCAGCATGATCACGCCGATCGCCGCGCCGAGCCCGTACTGCGAGGAGGCGAACGCCTTCTGGTACGCGTACACGTTGAGCACCAGGTTCTGGCCGGCGATGCCGCCGCCCTCGGTCATCACGTAGATCTGGGTGAAGACCTTGAAGTCCCAGATCACCGACTGGATCACCACGATGGTCAGGATCGGCCGCAGCATCGGCGCGGTGATCCGGCGGAAGGTCGTCCAGGTGTTGGCGCCGTCCAGGGCGGCGGCCTCCATGATCTCCTCCGGGATCGCCCGGATCCCCGCGTAGAGGGTGACCATCACGAAGGGGAAGGAGTGCCACACCACGACGGCGCCGACGATCAGGAACGCCGTCCACTTGTCGTAGAACCAGTTGAACTCGTGGAAGCCGGTGAGCCCGAGCTTCACCAGCGTGTGGTTGACCAGGCCGAGGTTGGTGTCGAACAGGAAGCTCCACACCGTCGAACCGGTCATCGCCGGAGCCGCCCAGGCCGCCATCGCGGCGGTGGTCAGCACCAGCCGGGGCCACCGCCCGACCTTGGTCAGCAGGACGGCGAGGGTCGCGCCGACGGCCAGGGTGGCGACCACGCAGAACGCGGCGAAGCCGACCGTCTGCAGCAGCACCGACCAGAACTGGCCGTCGCTCAGGATCTTCGAATAGTTGCCGAAGCCGACGAAGGAGGTCGGGGCGCCCCCGGAGGCCTGGGCCTGCCCGAAGTCCAGCACGGACAGCAGGCCCAGCTGGTAGATCGGGTAGGCGACCAGCGGGATCAGGATGACCGCGGCCGGCAGGAGCAGCAGCAGCGGGGGCCGGCGGCGCCGGCCGCCCGAGGGTGCGGCCGGCGCCGTGCCCCCACGGCGCCCGCGCGGGGAAGGCGGCGCCGTCGGGGCGGTCGTGGTGGATGCGGACACGTGCGGGACCTGCTCTCTTCCGCGGACCAGGAGGTCGGTGCGGGACCAGGAGGTGGTACGGAACCAGGGGTTGGTACGGGGGTTGGAGGCGGGGCCGGGGGTCGGAGGCGGGTGCGCGGCCGCCGTCAGTGCGCGGCGAAGGCCGAGGTGATCTGGTTCGCGGCGTCGCCCGAGGCCTTCGCCACGTCCGCCTTGCCGGTGACCACCTGCTGCAGCATGGTCGGGATCACCGCCTGGGCGTCGATCTGCGCCCACGCCTGGTCGAGCGGGACGAACCTGGTGCCGGCCGCGATGGTGTCGGTGAACGGCTTCAGGAAGGCATCCTTGGCGGCGACCTTGCCGCTGACGGACTTGAGCGTCGGCAGGTTGCCCATCGCGTCGTACATCTGCTCCTGGTACGCCGGGCCCGCCAGCAGTTCGGCGAATTCAAGGGCGAGCGTGCGGTGCTTGGCCGCCTTCATCACGCCGAGGTTGTTGCCGCCCGCGAACGCCGGGGCGATCGAGCCGGCCTTCTCCCCGGGCAGCGGCACCACGCCGTACTTGCCCTTCACCGGGCCCCCGTCGACCTTGCTGCGGCTGGAGTTGGGCAGGATCGCCATCGCCGACTTGCCGGCCGCGAACAGGTCGACGGTCTTGCCGCCGGTGAGGTCGGCGCACTGCTGGGCGGGGCAGCCGTCGGCGCCGAAGAGATCGGTGTAGCGCTTGATCCCGGCCTGCGAGGCGGGCGAGTTGATGGCCGCCTTGTACGCGGAACCGTCCTTGGCGGCGATGTCGCCGCCCGCGTCCCAGACGAACGGCAGCGCCCCGAAGGTGTACTTGCCGCCGACGGCGATGCCGAAGGTGTCGGGGTTCGCGGCGTGGATCTTCTGGGTGGCGGTGACAAGTTCGGCGTACGAGGTCGGCGGGGTCAGCCCGGCCTCGGTGAACAGGTCGCTGCGGTAGTAGAGCGCGCGCACGGCGACCCACCAGGGCAGGCCGTACGTCTTGCCGTCCACCACGGCGGTCTTGACGATCGCCGGGTCGAGGTCGCCCTTGTCCTGCCACTTGTCGAGGTCGGCGCCGATCTCGGCGAGGCCACCGGCCGCGACGTAGCCGGGGAGGTCGGTGTTGCCGAACTCGACCAGGTCCGGGGCGCTGCCCGGGTCGTTGAAGGCGCCCTTCATCTTGGCCGCGCGGGCGGAGGCGTCGGTGTCGATGTAGCTGACCTTGACGGTGACGCCCTGGTGGGAGGCCTGGAACTCGCTCACCGCCTTGCCGACCACGGCCTCCTTGGCCGCGTTGCCCGCCTCGTTGTACAGCCAGACCTGGAGGGTGCCGGTCCGGTCGTCGGCGGCCTTGTCGCCGGCCGGCGCGGCGGTGCCCGGCGCGCAGGCGGTCGCGGCGAGGCAGCTGGCGGCGAGCACGGCGGCCGCGGCAGTCCGTCTGATGAGTCGCATGGGTGGAGAACCTCCCCTCCCGACAGTTGCCGCCGAGACGTGCGCCGCTGGGGACGGGTACGTCGAAGCAGGCCCTGACCGGGGCCGATGGTGGGTGTGGGTGGAGGACGGCCCGGACGCGTTGGGGGGCGTCCCGGGCAGGCCGGTACGGGGGTACGGCAGGGCGGACCGTTCGGGTGGGGCGGCGTCGCCTGCTCGATGGCAGGGACGTTAAGCGCGGGCGATCGGCGCCAACAAGAGGGGGTTCGGGAAGTTTTGCACTGCACAACGTTGTGTCGAAGAAGCGGCGTTGCGGACGCGAACGGGTACCTTCTGACAACCGCCGCCGTCGAGCGGGGGGAACACCGGCAGCACGCGGCAGCAGCACACGGCTGCAGTACACGGCAGTGGCACTCGACAGCGGAACGAGACAGGGACGGACCACCCATGACGGAGACGGGGCCCGACGCGGAGACCGAGCGGCCCGCGGGCACGGCGGCCGACAGACCCACCGGCGCTGCGGCCGAACGACCCTCGGGCGCAGCCGCCGGGCGCAAACCCGCGACCGAACGCAACCAGTCGTCCTCGCTGCGCCGCGCGCTCGCCGTCCTCGGCCACGTCCGCGACCACAGCGACGGGCGCGGCGTCCCGCTCGCCCAACTCGCCGAAGCGCTCGGCCTCAACAAGAGCACCGTGCTGCGGCTCGCGGGCCCGCTGCTCGACGAGCACCTCCTCGACCGCGACCGCGAGACCGGCTGGTTCCGGCTCGGCCACGGCTCACTGCGCCTCGGCCAGGCCTACCTCTCCACCCTCGACCTGCGCAGCGTCGCCGCCGAACACCTGCGCCGACTCCAGCGCGAGGCCGGCGAGACCGTCCACCTGACCGTCTGGCAGGCCCCCGGAATCGTCTACCTGGACAAGGTCGAGGACGAGACCAACGTCCGCATGGCCTCCCGCGTCGGCAGCCGCGCCCCCGCCTACTGCACCGCCACCGGAAAGGCCATCCTCGCCTGGCTGCCCGACGAGGCCGTCACCGAGGTCGTCGCCGCAGGCCTGCGCCCGGTCACCGCCTGGACCATCTCCGACGAGACCCGGCTGCGCGCCGACCTCGCCCGGATCCGCGCCCGCGGCTACTCCATCGACGACCGCGAGAACGAACCCGAGGTCCGCTGCGTCGCCGCACCGATCTTCGACCACGCCGGCGAGGTCACCGCCGCCCTGTCGGTCTCCGGCCTGACCTCCCGCATGACCGCCGCCCGCGTCCGCGCCCTCGGCCCCGTCGTCGCCCAGGCCGGGCTGCGGATCTCCCGCGAACTCGGTTCCGACCGCCAGCCGTCCTGAGCCCCGGCCCGGCCCAGGCCGGGGCTTCCGGGCTTCCGGGCTTCCGGCCGGGGCTATTCCGAGGGCAGCAGGACCCGCTGCTCCACCGGGGAGGACAGGATCACCGACGTCGCCGTCCGACCGAGCACGGAGATCGCCTCCCCAAAAGCAAACAAGGCCCGGCACCTTTAGAAAGGCACCGGACCTCATCCGACAATTGGAGCGC
>NZ_JBWKEQ010000015.1:88560-114657 GCF_056435365.1 Kitasatospora sp. NPDC043949
GCGCCAGGCCCGGATCGCACGGACTCTTCCTACTGAAAGTAGGACGTGCTCTGGTAGCACCACTGACGCCTGACGAGGAATCATCTCCCTCGCGACACCCAGAACAATACCAGCCCCACACCCACACACCGAACCCCGACCAACCCGCACCCCAAAAGCAAACAAGGCCCGGCACCCTTTGAAAGGCACCGGACCCCGTCCGACAATTGGAGCGCCAGGCCCGGATCGCACGGACTCTTCCTACTGAAAGTAGGACGTGCTCTGGTAGCACCACTGACGCCTGACGAGGAATCATCTCCCTCGCGACGAGAAGTACAGTACCAGCTCCGTGATCAATCACCGAACCGGAGGCGAACCCCGCATGACGAGCGCTCAACCCGAGGCCACCCCGTACGCCGACGGACGGCTCATGGACGTGCACCGCCCGCCCGCCGACACCGCCGGGCCCGCGCCCGTCGTACTGCTGTGGCACGGCCGGGGCCCCGACGAGCGCGACGTGCTGCGGCCGCTCGCCCGGGAGGCCGCCGGGCTCGGCCTGCTGGTGCTCGTCCCGGACTGGCGCTCCGACCGGCCTGACGGCGGCCGCGCCGAGCTGCTCGCCTCGCTCGCCCACGCCCGCCGCACCGCCGCCGCGTACGGCGGGGACCCGGACCGCCTGGTCCTGGCCGGCTGGTCGCTGGGCGGCCGGGAGGCCATAGCCGTGGCCACCCACCCCGACACCCCCGCCGAGCGGCGTCCCATCGCCGCCGTCGGCATCTCCTCCAGCTACGCCCGCCTGGCGATCACCACCGGGGACGCCCCTCTCGACCTGCTGGCCGAGCAGCCCTCTCCCGTCCCGCTCTGGCTGGTCCACGGCACGGAGGACGGGGTGCTGGACATCGAGCACACCCGGCAACTGAGCGCTGCTCTGACAAAGCAGATGTCCGCGGTACGGGTTCTCGAACCCGCCACCGACCACGCGGGCGTCATCATGACCGTGTACGACGCCGAGGCGGACCGCTGCCTCCCCACCACCGCCGAAGCGGTGCTGCGTGCCGGCCGCCGGACCGCCACCGTCCTCGCCGAGGCCGCCGGGCTGTCGTAGGTAGCGGCACCACAGGCAGGGCGCGGCCTACCGCCCCGCGACGAGGGAGCGCAGGCCGTGGCCGCGTTCCATGGCCTCCAGGTCGCGCTGCAGCGGCGGCCGGGGGACGGCCAGGACGGGGCAGCTCGCGTGCCGGACGCAGTAGGCGGTGACGGAGGGGCGCAGCGCCCGGGAGAGGCAGCCGCGGCTGCTGCCCGCGCCGAGGACGAGCAGGTCGTCGGGGTGGTCGGCGAAGCGGACCAGGGTGTGTCCGGTGTCGCCGCGGACGGCCTGGCAGCGCAGCCGGACTCCGGCGTAGCGGCCGGCGAAGGCCTCGTCGAGGGCTTGCCGGAGCCGGGCGACGGCGGCGTCGCGGCCGGCGGTGATGGCGGCCGGGCAGGGTGTGCGGCGGTAGCCGATCTCTTCGCCGGGCGAGGTCCAGCAGAGGAGGGCGAGGACCTCGGCGTCGGTGCGGTGGGCTTCGGCGACGGCGTGGTGGAGGGCGGCGAGGCTGCCGAGCGAGCCGCTGACGCCGACGACGATCCGGCCCGCGCGGTCGGCCCGCTCCGCTGCCCCGTCCGCGCCGGATATCTCGCTGTCCGCCATGGTGCGCCCCGCCTCTCGGTCCGTACCGCCGTGCTGTGCTGTCGTCCTCCAGCAAAGCGGGCCGGCACCGCACCTCCGGCGCCCGTTGACACGCCTCTGACGCGCGCGCGGGTGTTCCGTACGTGTCCCTGATGCCCCGGGGTCGCTACGACGCGGTCCGGTACGCCTCCAGGTGGTCGGCCAGCTCTGCGGGGTGGCCGGGCATGGGGCAGTGGTCACCGGGCATCACCGCCACCACGTCGTGGCCCCGCCGGCGCAGTTCGGCCTCCAGCAGGTGCCGGTACCACGGGCCGGACGCGGCCCCGGGAATCAGCACGTACGCAGCCATCGTCAGTGACCTCTCGGCAGCGCAACGGGCAGTCCGGACATCCTCCTCCATCCTCGTCACGGCACTCTGGTGAAGGCCGACCGTTTCCCGGTGTGAAACGGCTTGCCTATCCCTCCGGTGGTTCGGCTTCCCAGAGGTCGGCGAACATCCGGTCCAGGTGTTCCTCGCCGATCGGGGGGACCGGCAGCGGGTGGGTGGCCTGGGTGCGGAAGCCGTCGAGGAGCAGGGCGAGGTAGCGGCGCCAGAGGTCGGGGCGCAGGTCGGTGGTGGCGGGCAGGGCGCGGCAGAGCGGGCCGAGCAGGAAGAGCAGGTCCATGGTGACCACGTCGCGCCGCATGGTGCCCTGGTCCTGGGCGCGGGCGATGAGGGCGCCGACGGTGGCGGCGTTCCGGCGGCTGATCTCGATCATGCCGGGGATGGTGGGGATGGCCTGGGTGACGAGGTCGTTGATGCCCCGGTCGGCGGCGACGAGTTCGAAGATGCGCTCGAAGTAGTGTTCGAGCGCGGTCCAGGCGTCCTCGGCGGCGAGGGCTTCCTCGCCGGCCCCGGCCAGGCCGACGGCGGCGTCGGCGAACACCTCGCCGATCAGCGCCTCGCGGGTCGGGAAGTGGCGGTAGAGGGTGGCGTTGCCGACGCCGGCCTCCTTGGCGATCTGGTCCAGCGGGACGTCGAGGCCGTGCCGGGAGAACATGCCGCGGGCGGCGGCGAGCAGCAGGTCGCGGTTGCGCTGGGCGTCGCGCCGGAGCCTTCCCGGGGGGTTCGCGCTGCTCGGTGCCATGTCCCGACCCTAGCAATCCCGGGGGCGGGTGGTCGGGCGGCGGTCAACTACCCTACGGAGGCGTTGATTCCGCGAGGGGTCCGGAGCGGCTCGCGAGGGGCCGCGGTGAGTCGAGGGGGCGGCCATGGCCGAAGTGGTGGAGTTGCGGTACTACCCGGTGAAGGGGTGCGCCGGGGTCGAGGTGGCGCGGGCGGAGCTGACTCCGGCGGGGCTGGCCCACGACCGGGCGTTCATGGTGGTGGACGAGGACGGGGTGTTCCGCTCCCAACGCCGGGACCGCCTGCTGGCCACGGTCCGCCCGACGGTCGGGGAGGACGGCCGCCGGCTGACCCTCGACGCCCCGGGTGTGGAGCCGGTGACCGTCGCCGTGGACACCGAGGGTCCGCGCCGGGCGGTGCAGTTGTTCGGCGCCCCGTTCTTCGGGATCGACCAGGGCGAGGAGGTGGCCGGCTGGCTGTCCGGGGTGCTGGGTGTCCGCAGCCGGCTGGTCCGGGTGCCGCCGGAGCACGACCGGGTGACCGACGGGCTGGTGCCGGGCACGTCCGGCTACGCCGACAGCTGCGCGGTGCACCTGCTGTCCCGCGCGTCGCTGGAGCGCTTCAACGCGCTGAGCGGCGGACTCCCCGTGCCGGCGGACCGGTTCCGCCCGAACCTGGTGGTGGACGGCTGGGACGAACCGCACACCGAGGACCTGGCCCGCCGGATCACCGTGGGCGGCGCCGAGTTGGCCTATGCCAAGCTCGCGATCCGCTGCTCGGTGACGCTGGTCGACCAGTCGACGGGCGCGAAGGCCGGTCCGGAGCCGCTGCGGACGCTGGCCGGCTACCGCCGGGCGGCGGTCGGCGGGGTCGCGTTCGGCAGCAAGTTCGCGGTGCTGCGGCCCGGCACGCTGCGGGTCGGGGACGAGCTGGTGGTGGACGCCTGGGGGCCGTCCGAGCTCTGAGGCCGGTCGCGGCGGGCCGCCGGGGCGGGCGGGGGGCCGCCCCTCGGCGATCCGGCGGGCCCGTCGTTCCGGCGGCCCCGGCGGAGACGTGCGCCGGGGCCGGGAGGGGCGTGGGGCGCGTGTCAGCAGCCCTGGTCGATCAGCGAGAACGTGACGTAGTGGTCACCGGTGTAGTAGTCCTCCTGGGTCGCCTGACCGGTGATGATCCGGCGGGTGCCGCGGGTCGGGGCACCGGGCGTGATGACGGTGTACTCGTGGTAGTAGCCGTTGGACTGGCTGGGCAGGACGTGCTCCCTGTTCTGGAACACGACGCCGTCCTGGGAGTACGGGAACGGCCCGTCGGTGGCGATCAGGTTGAGGGTGTCGGTCGCCTCGGGCGGGAGGGCGGACAGACACACCGTGCCGCTCACGTCGGCGTGCGCCTCGGTGGCGACGGCGACGGGCGCGAGGGTCATCAGGGCGACGGCGGTGACGGCGGCAGCGCGGGTCTTCCACGCGCGTAGAGTGCGGGTCATGTCCACCAGTGTGACCAGCCACCGACAACTCCGGAAGCCCTGCGACAAACTATTAACCGACGGGTAACTCACCTGTCTGACCAGCGACTTGAGCCGTATCCCAGCTCCGACCCGAGCCCGGCCGGCGCCGCCCACGAACCGCCCGGACACCCCATGGGTCGACCGCCGTCGAACTAGCAACCCGACCGCTGTCGGCTCCTCACAGCTTCCTCACGTTCGCTCCCCGCTCCAGTCGCGCCGCATAGAGTGACGGATCATGTCGGACCGGAACGACCGCTGACGGGGTGGGCATGAACACGGGGACGAACACGAGCGCGGGCACGGGACCGCACCCGGCCACAGCCACGGGCGCGCCGCTGACCGCGCGGCAGCTGATCGGACTGCTGGTCGACCCTGGCGCCTTCCAGGGCTGGGACGAGCCGCCGGCCGACCCGCCCACCGACCAGGCCGACCCCGGCTACCGCGCCTCGCTCGACCGGGCCCGCGCACGCACCGGTCTCGACGAGGCCGTCCTCACCGGTGCCCGCCTGGTCGGCGGGCGGCCGGTGGCGCTGGTCGCCTCCGAGTTCGGCTTCCTCGGCGGCTCGATCGGCGTGGCCACCGCCGAGCGGATCACCCGCGCCGTCGAGCGCGCCACCGCCGAGCGGCTGCCACTGCTCGCCCTGCCCGTCTCCGGCGGGACGCGCATGCAGGAGGGGTCGGCGGCCTTCCTGTGCATGCTGCGGATCACCGCCGCCGTCCAGGCGCACCGCGCGGCCGGTCTCCCCTATCTCACCTATCTACGGAACCCGACCATGGGCGGGGTCTTCGCCTCCTGGGGCACGCTCGGCCAGCTGGTGTTCGCCGAGCCGGGCGCCCGGCTCGGCTTCCTCGGCCCGCGCGTGTACGAGGAACTGCGCGGCGTGGAACTGCCCCCGGACGTGCAGCGGGCGGAGACGCTCGCCGGACGCGGCCTGGTGGACGCCGTCGTGCCGCCGCAGGACCTGCGCGAACTGGTCCGCCGCACGCTCGCCGTCCTCGCCACCACCGCGCCCGCCCCGGGCAGCACGGACACCAGCGGCACCGGCGCCCCCGGTCCCGGCCCCGGCCTCGCTCCCGACCCCACCCCCGACGGGGCCGCCGAACACCCCGACGCCTGGGACTCCGTCCGCCGCACCCGTCGCCCCGACCGCCCGGGCACCCGCGAGCTGCTGCGCCACACCGCCGAGGAACTGGTGCTGCTGGACGCCCCCGGCGGGCGGGACGGCGCGCTGGTCCGCGCCCTCGCCGTCCTCGGGGGTCGGCCGGTCCTGGTGGTCGGCCAGCAGCGGCAGACCCCGGAGCACGAGCGCCCGTTCACCGCCGCCGACCTGCGGGCCGTCCGGCGCACCGCGCGGGTGGCGGAGCAACTGGGGCTGCCGCTGGTCACGGTCGTCGACACGGCCGGGGCCGAACTGTCCGCGCAGGCCGAGCTGGACGGGATCGCGGTCGAGATCGCGCACTGCCTGACCACCCTGCTGGCGCTGCGCACGCCCGTCCTGGCGGTGCTGCTCGGCCAGGGCTCGGGCGGCGGCGCGCTGGCGCTGCTCCCGGCCGACCGGGTGCTCGCCGCCGGGCACGCCTGGCTGGCGCCGCTGCCACCGGAGGGCGCGTCCGCGATCGTCCACCGGGACGGCGGGCACGCCGCCGAGCTGGCCCGCTCCCAGGGCATCGGCGCGGGCCACCTGGCGGAGGTCGGGCTGGTGGACGAGGTGGTCGAGGAGCGGCCGGACGCGGCGGACGAGCCGGAGGCGTTCTGCGCGCGGCTGGGACGGACGGTCGGTGCCGCGCTCGGCGGGCTGGCGGCGCTGCCGGAGCCGGACCGCCTCGCGGCGCGGGCCCTGCGTCACCGCCGGCTCGGCGACCTCCGCTGAACCCCCGCCGGGGCCCGACGGTCTCCCCCGGGCCCCCACGGGTGTGGCGCCGGTCTCAACGGCGGCGAGATCGTCTGTACCCAACGTGCCGACGGCAGACCGGCGGGTGACGGCCTCAGCGGCCCAAACGGTGAGTGCGCTCACACCGGAATGCGGTCCACGACGGGCGATAGTGGCAAGCCTCGGGCACCCGCGCCCCGCCCCGCCGACGGGGCGTTCGCGCAGGCCACCGCCGGTCGGCGCGCTCCGCGCAACCGACCCTTCGAATCCACGGCGGCCACCCCCCGTACGACCGGGGGTCGTAACAAGGGGGTCTTGGCGACGCCCGATCCGGCATGCCAACAATGGCTCAGTCGTCAGCCGCACCGGCACCTGTCCCGCCGGTAGCGACTTACTGCCAGGTCACGCCCCACGACCATTTCGGCCCCTGTCCGGCCATGGTCCAAGGCGGGGCGTGACCCGGCCCAACCCGATTGAGGTCCTGTTCTTCATGCCCACTTTCAAGCTCCGCATGCGCACTTCCGCCGCGATTCTCGCCGGCGCCGCCGGTCTGACCGCCCTGGGCGCGGGTGTGCTGCCCGCCACCGCGAACGCCGCCACCCTGTCCCCGCAGGCCGTGGCCGCCCAGATCGTCCCGGCGAACCAGCTGGCCTCCTTCAGCCAGATCATCGCCCACGAGTCCAGCTGGAACGTGACAGCGACCAACGCCAGCTCGGGCGCGTACGGCCTGGCCCAGGCGCTGCCGGGCTCCAAGATGGCGACGCACGGCTCCGACTGGAAGACCAACGCGACCACCCAGATCAAGTGGGCGCTGGACTACATGAACTCCCGCTACGGCAGCCCGAACGCCGCCTGGACCTTCTGGCAGGCCAACCACTGGTACTAAGCCGACCACCTCGGCTCACCGGACTCCACCCGCATCCTGACCACTCCCCCCTCACCCCGGGGGTCGGACAGGGATCACCGGGGTGACCCCAGAGGGCCCGGGCCCGCGCGATCCGCGTGGCCCGGGCCCTCTCGTGGTTCCCACGCACCTCTCGCGGGTCGCGCGGTGCCTCCCGCCGTTCGCCCGACCCGCCCCCGGCTCACCCGGCCCGCTCCCGGTTCGCCCGACCCGCCCCCGCCTCGCCCGACCCGCTCCCGGCTCGTCCGGACGCCCGGGCCGCGCCCCGTCGCTCAGAGCTCGCCGGTGAGCCCGAGCAGTTCCCGCATCCGCGCGTACTTGGCGGCCAAGCGCTCGGCGGTCGCGACGTCCAGCGCGGCCAGCCGGGCCGGGTCCGAGTTGTGGGCGAGGTCGGCACGCTTGACCAGCAACGCGCCCGGCGTGGCCAGGACCCGCGCGGTGTACGCCTCGACCGGCTCGTCGGGGCGGCGGGTGAGCGCGTCCACGATCGTCTTGGTGGCCTCGGACAACGCGGCCCCCGCCAGCCACTCCCGGCTCAACCGGTCGTCCTCGACGGTGTCGTGCAGCCAGCCCGCCGCGATCTGGGCGTCACTGCCACCGCGCGCGGCCGTCCCGTGTGCGACCGCCGCGATGTGCTCGCCGTACGGGTGGCCGTTCTTGTCGACCTGCCCCTCGTGCGCGCGGCGGGCGATCGCCTCCACCTCGGCCAGGCTCAGGTACTCGGGTTCCATCGGCGCGTTCTCGGGCTCCATCGGCTCATCGTAGGCCCGTGGTCTCCCCGTTCACGCTCACTGGTTTACTGCCCCGGGGCGGGAGACCCCCGGCCCACCCGGCAGACCGTCCGAGCGATCCGAGGAACCATGCCATCCCTGCACCCCCTGCTGTCCGGATTCGCCCCGATCTGGGCGCTGACCGGGGTCGGCTACCTGGTCGGCCGGACCGGGCTGCTCGGGCCGCACGCGGAGCCGGTGCTCAACCGGTTCGTCTTCCACGTGGCGATGCCGGCCTCACTGTTCCTGATGATCGTCCGCACCCCGCTGGACCACTTCGCCAACCCCTCGATGCTCGCCTTCACCGCCGGCACCGTCGTCTCGATCGGCCTCGGGCTGCTCGCCGGGCGCCTGCTGTTCCGGCGCAAGACCGGCGAGTTGGCGATCGGCGCGATGGCCTGCGGGTACGTCAACTCGGCCAACCTCGGCATCCCGGTGGCGATGCAGCTCCTCGGTGACGCCTCCTTCGTCGCACCGGTGGTGCTGTTCCAGATCCTGGTGGTCACGCCCGCGGTGCTGGCCGTCCTCGACGGCGGCGCGGCCGGCCGCCGGGCCCTGCTCACCCTGCCACTGCGCAACCCCATCCTGTTGGCCACCGCGCTCGGCGCCGCCGCCTCCGCCTGCGGGTTTCACCTGCCCGCCGAGCTGAACCGCTCCTGCGAACTGCTCGGCGGCGCCGCCGTGCCGACCGCCCTGGTCGCCCTCGGCATGTCGCTGCACAACCGCCCGCCGGCCACCGGCCGTTCGCGCCACGCCGAGGTCGGGCTGACCGTCGCGGTCAAGACCCTGATACAGCCGCTGGTCGCCTTCGCGGTGGCCGGCCCGCTGCTCCACCTCCCCGCGCACCAGCTCCTCACCGTGGTGCTCTTCTCCGCCCTGCCCACCGCGCAGAACGTCTACGTCTACGCCCGCGAGTACGGCCAGGGCACCGGGCTCGCCCGGGACTCGGTGCTCTGGTCGACCCTGGCGTCGATGGCGACCCTGTCGGTGATCAGCTGGTCCCTCGCCGCGTAGCCGGAGCCTTCCGGAGAGGTGACGACCACCCGTACACGGCACGACAGTTGTCCCCCACGAGCCGTACAAAAGCGGGGAACCGGGGCCCTCGTCGGACTCCCGGTGGAATGCTGGCGCCCATGAGCCAACCGGACCTTCGTTCCGCAGAGTTCCACCACTGTCCGTCCGTCGTCACGCTGCCGCAGACGGACGTGGACCACTACAACACCGTTCCGCGCGGTGCCTTCCTGATCGATCCGCGCCTGCGCTGCGACCTCGCCGGCGGGCACGGCGGCACCCATTCCGCGCTGGTCCAGGGCGTCGGCTTCGACCTGCACTGGGCGTCCTGGCCCGAGTACCTGGTCGAGGTCGGGCCGCGCTGCCCGGCCGTCGGCCCGTACGAGGGGCCGGAGCCGCCGCGCGACCCCAACATCTGCCTGCTGCGCGAGGACCACCCCGGGCCGCACTACGGCGAGACCTGGTTCTGACGCCCCGCCGGTCACTCCCCCAGACCGGTGGTGCCCGCCGAGTTCGATCCCAACGCCTCCCCGGGCCGGCCGGGGTCACCCCCCGGCCGGCCCGGGAGGCGTCCACCAGTTGGATCAGCGCCCGCAGATCGGCCGGGCGCTGCCTTCACCCCCGCGGAGTCCCATCATGTCCGCCCGCACCACGCCCTCCCCCGCCCGCACCGCCGCCTTCCTCACCGCCTACGACGCACTGCTGGCCCGCTGGCCCGTCCAGGTCGAGCACCTCACCGTCCGAACGCCCCACGGCACCACCCGGATCAACGCCTGCGGCCCGTCCGACGGCCGCCCCCTCGTCCTGCTGCACGGCGGCGGCGCCACCTCCACCATGTGGTTCGCCAACGTCGCCGCGTGGACGGCCGCCGGGCACCGCGTCCTCGCCCCCGACCTCATCGGCGACCCGGGCCGCAGCGTCCACGACGGCGCCCCGCTCGCCGGCGTCCCCGGGCTGCTCGGCTGGTTGGACGCCGTCCTCGACCAACTCGGCCTCCCCCGGGCCGACTTCTGCGGCCACTCCTACGGCGGCTGGATCGCCCTGGAGTACGCCCTGCACGCGCCCGCCCGGGTCGGCCGACTCGCCCTCCTCGATCCCACCCAGTGCTTCGCCGGCTTCCGCCCCGACTACCTGCTGCACGCCCTGCCGCTCTTCCTCCCCCGCCGCACCGCCGCCCGGGCCCGCGCCTACCTCGACTGGGAGGCCGGCGACGGCCCCCGCCCGGACCCCGGCTGGCGCGAGGTCTACGCCCTCGGATACGCCGACTTCCCCGCCACCCGCGTCGTCACCGGCCCCCGCCCCGGCCTCGACCGGCTGCGCTCCCTCACCACCCCGACCCTCGCCCTGTTCGCCGAACACAGCCGCACCCACCACGCCCCCCGGGTCGCCGAGGCCGCCCGCCGCGCCCTACCCGAGGCGACGGTCGCCGTCCTGCCGGGCCTCTCGCACCACCACCTGCCCATGGCGGGCGCGGCGGAGATCAACGCCCGGCTGACCGGATTCCTCGCCGCCCCCCGCGGCTGACGGCAGGGCCGTTCGGACGGCACGGGCGCCACGCCCGCGGCGAACCGGCCCTGCCCGGCCGCTGCGCACAAGCCGCCGGCGACGGATTGGCCCGAACTCGCCAGAGTCGCCAAATCCCTTGTACCGCACTCGACTTGGCGCTGGCAGACTGACACCGCCACGTCGGCCCACTCACACCTCACGGAGCAGCCATGCCCGCGTTCGTCCGACGCCTCGCCCCCGCGGCGGTGCTCGCGCTCACCGCGCTGGCCGTCACCCCGGGCAGCGCGTCCGCCGTGGACCGTGACGGGCCGGCCGTCGCCGCCTCGGCGGGCGAACACCCGGGGCTGACCTGGACCGCCCTGGAACAGCGCGCCGGTGTGGTGCACGTCGGCACCGACAGCGCCAGCAACCCCTACCTCGGGGACACCGCCGCCGACACCGAACTGCCGGTGCTCTGCCTCCACCAGGACGGCCGCCCGGCCCCCACCGGGATCCCCACCGCCGGCTTCCACAGCTGGGCGGGCGGGGAGGTCGCCGCGACGGCCCCGACGGCCGGGTCCGACCTGAGCGGCCGGGACGACGCCGACGGGCTCTGCGAGGACTCCTTCGGCGCCGGCTGGCGAATGGCCGAGTTCCACGACGGGCAGGGCTGGTCGCTCTGGGCGGCCGGCACCCTCCCGGCGGGCACCCGGTTCTGGACGGCGATCAACGACCAGCCGGCCAACCCCTGGTCCTGACGTCCGCGTGGTCCCGGGCCGTCCCGTGCGAGCGCGGGACGGCCGACGGGGGCGGGGATCAGTAGATCAGGTACCCCGGGCGGTGTCCTTCGTCGTCGATCTCCCCGGTGGCCTGCGCCCGCAGCTTGCGGGACAGCTCCTCCAGGGCTCGGGAGGCCGCGACCTCCTCACCGATCCTGGCGAGCGGGCGGTCGTCCGTGCTCTTCATCGACTCCCCGTGGGCGCGCAAGCCCGGCGCCCGCGCACCGGTCAGTCTGGCCTCGCACGCCGTGTGCACTCCGTCTTCCTCGAAGCTCAGCTCCACGTCCCACTGGTTGTGCATGCCACACCTCCTGGCAGCGGCCCCCTCGCGCCTGTCCGGACCGGCACGGACGGTGAGCCGTGGCGGCCGCTCACACCAGCGTGCGCCCGTCCGGCCCGTGGCGGCAAGCGGGCCCGGCCCGGGGCTGCGGACCCGACCGGGAACCAGTTCCCCCACCACGGGTCTCCCGGCCGCGGCTGCTCTCCGCCGCCGGCCGGGCCGCGTCGCCGCCCCGGCGGTACGCTGACGGAAGCGCGCCGCGACCGCCGACCGAACCCGGACCCGCCGGCGCGGCGCGGGCAGTGACTACCGGGTGGTCCCTCCGTGGCGGTCTTCCTCCTCGCCCTCGGCGCCGCCTGCTGCCTGGGCCTCGGCTTCGTCCTCCAGCAGCACGCGGCGCAGCGGGCGCCCCGTGCCGACCTGCTGCACTGGCGGCTGCTCCTGGACCTGATGCGGATGCCCGAGTGGCTGCTCGGCACCGGGTTCATGGTGTGCGGACTGATCCTGTCCGCGCTCGCCCTCAACCAGGGCGAGGTCTCGCTCGTCGAGCCGCTGCTCGCGACCAACCTGCTGTTCGCCATGGCGCTCTCCCGGGTGCTGACCCGCCAGACCCTCGGCCGCTCGGGCTGGGCCGGGGTGCTGCTGCTCGGCCTCGGGGTGACGGCGTTCATCGTGGCCGGCCGGCCCACCGGCGGCGGTGCGCCCGCCGGGGAACTGCGGCACTGGCTGGTGGTCGGCACGGTGGTCGGGCTGACCCTGCTTCTGGTCTCGTTGGCCCGGCGGCTGCCGCTGTTCGAGGAGGCCACCCTGCTGGCCCTCGCCGCCGGTCTGCTCTACGGCCTCCAGGACGCGCTGACCCGCACCACCACCCAGCGCCTCGACCACAGCGGGCTGGACGCGGTGCTGCGCAGCTGGCAGCCGTACGCGGTGGTGGCAGCGGGCGTGGTCGGGCTGCTGCTGGTGCAGAGCGCCTTCGAGGCCGCGCCGCTGCGGATGTCCCTGCCGGCGCTGACCGCCGCCCAGCCGCTGTCCGGGATCGCCTGCGCGGTCGGCTTCCTCGGCGACCGGCTGCGGGTCACGCCGGGTGCGCTGGCCTGGCAGTCCGCCGGACTGCTGGCCATCGTGGTCGGGGTGATCGTGATCGGCCGCCACCCGGCGATGCCGGGCAGCGTCCGCGAAGCCCCGGAGAGCGTCGGGGCGCCACCGGAGGACGAGCGGCCCGAGGAAGGCCCCGGAGGCCGTCCGGGAAACGGTCCGGCCTGACCACCGGTGCCGGAGCGTAATTCGCTTGACCGGGCCACGGGTCAACGCTGCACTGTGGCGAGGCACACGGGCCGTGGTGCCGTCGTCATCCAGGGGAGGAAGCGGTAACGATGGAGATCCGTCCGACAACCGATCAGGACCTCGACGTCTACGTCGACACGCTCCATGCCGCGTTCGGGCTCTTCCCGGAGACCCCGGCCGACGGCGGCGGGCTCTGGTGGTCGGCGACCGAGATGGACCGCAACCTGCTCGCCGTGACGGCGGACGGGCGGCCCGTCGGCACCGCCGGCGCGTACACCTTCGAGCTCACCCTGCCCGGTGAGGCCCTCGTCCCCACCAGCGGGGTGACCGGCGTCGGCGTCCTGCCCTCGCACCGGCGCCAGGGCGTGCTCACCGCGATGATGCAGCGCCAGCTCGCCGAGTTTCGGGCCCGCGGGGAGTTCCTCTCCGTACTGCTGGCCTCCGAGGCCGTGATCTACCGCAGGTTCGGCTACGGACCGGCGACCTACACGCAGCGGCTGACGGTGCCGCGCCATCAGGCCGCCTTCGCCCTCCCCCGGGCGCGCGGAACGGCCGACACTGCGGCGCCCGGCCCGGGCACCGGCTCGATCGAGCTGCTGCGGCGGGCCGAGTGCGGCGAGATCCTGGAAGCGGTCTACGACCGGTACCGCCGCGCACAGCCCGGCGCACTGTCCCGGCCGCACCGCTGGTGGGCCTTGGGCGCGGGCCGGCCCCCGGTCTCCGCGGCGTCGCGCTACGTCGCCGTCCACCGGGATGCCGACGGTGTCCCGGACGGCTACGCCTGCTACTCGCTCGGCGACGGCACCTTGACGGTCGACGAGACCATCGCCACCGACGACGCCGTCGCCACGGCCCTGGCCCGGTTCGCGCTCGAACACGACCTGGTCTCCCAGGTCGTGTTCAAGCACGTTCCGTCCGACCACCCGCTGCGCTGGCAGCTTGCGGACTTCAACGCCGGCGAGGGGAGCAGCAGCACCGACTGGCTCTGGGTGCGGCTGCTGGACGTCCCGCGGGCGCTGACCTCGCGCGGCTGGTTCGTGGACGGCGAGCTCGTCCTCGACGTCGACGACCCGTTCCTCGGCGAGCACGGCCGCTACCTGCTGACCGTCCGGGACGGGAAGGCCGAGTGCGTCCCGACGGACCGGGAGCCCGACCTGTCCCTGGACGTGAGCGACCTGGGCTCGGTCTACCTCGGCGGCACCACCCCGAGCACGCTGGTGCGCGCCGGGCACATCCGGGCCCACCGCCCGGGCGCGGTCGCCCTCGCCGACGCCCTCTTCAGCGCCGAGCGCGCCCCGCACTGCCTGCACTGGTTCTGACCAGCTGGTTCTGCCCGACTGGTTCTGACCGGCTGGTTCCGGCCGCACGCTCGCCTCGCCGCCCCTGTGCGACAGGCCTACGGGCGCGCCGGGACCGACGCGGGCGCGAGCTCGGGCTCCGTCGCCGGCTCAGGCTCTGTCCCCGGCTCGGGCTCGGGCCCTGTCCCCGGCTCGGGCTTCGCCTCGTCGGCGGTGCCCGTCCGGCCGCGCCGGCGGTCCATCTCACGCCACTCCGGCCGCAACCCGGCCAGGTTGGTGGAGGCGAAGTAGAGGGCGCCGCCCGCGACCAGGGTGGGTATCAGCCCGACGAGGCCGACCGCTGCGCCGGCCAGCAGGCCGCCGAGCGGGATACCGGCCCAGGCGAGGGAGTCGCCGAGGGCGTGGACGCGGCCGAGCAGGTGGCGGGGCACCCGCTCGAAGAGCACCGCGCCGAGGATCGGGTTGAGGAAACCGCCGCCGAAGCCACCGACCGCGAAGACCGTGAGCACCACCCACAGCGGCGCGCCGCACGCGAGCACCAGGAAGCGCGGGGCCCCGACGAGCAGGAAGCCGGCGAAGAACACCGTCCGGCGGGGCAGCCGGTGAGCGACGGCCGCCGCGATCAGGCTGCCGACGACCGCCGTGATCCCCCCGGCGGTGCCGGTCAGGCCGATGGCGGCCGGGCCGTTCCCCGACTCCCGCGCCCAGACCGGGAGGAGGACCGTGATGAACCCGGCGTCGAGCAGGTTGGTGATGCCGACCAGCACCGTCACGGTGAGCAGCAGCGGATCGGAGCGCAGGAAGGTGAAGCCCTCGCGGAACATCCGCCAGTAACCCACCGGTTCGGCCCCGGACTTGGCCTCGGACTCGGCCCCGGCGGCCTGCTCGCCGGCGGGTGCCAGGGCCGCCGCGCGCCCCATCCCGCGCGGCAGGGCGAAGGCGATGACGAGGGACCCCAGGGCGAAGGTCGCGGCGTTGAGCGCCAGCCCGGCCAGCGGGCCCATCAGCGCGACCAGCCCGCCACCGACCGCCGGGCCGACCGTGGAAGCCAGCCGTTCGGTGACGCCGGAGAGACCGGTGGCGCGCTCCATCGGCACCCGGGCGCGGTCGGCGGCCTCCGGGACCATGACCGACTTGGCCAGATCTCCCGGGCCGCGCATCGCGCCGATCACCGCGACCATCGCCAGCAGCACCCCGAACGGCAGCAGCCCCAAGGCGTGCAGCAGCGGGACCAGCCCGGCCGCGACGGCGCTCACCAAGTCCGTCGTCCAGGACACCACCCGCGGCCCGAGCCGATCGACCAGCGGCCCGGTCAGCGCCTTGACCAGCACGTACGGCGCCATCTCGGCGAAGGCGACCAGGCCCGTCATGGTGGCGCTGCCGGTGGTGGCCAGGACGAACCAGGGCAGGGCGATGGCCGAGACACGCGTCCCGGTGATGGAGACGGCCATCGCGGAGAGCACCCCGACCAGCGGCCGGAGGCTACGCGCGGGCGCGTCGGCGACGGTGGTCATCGGGACCCCGCCTCACCGGTGTCGGTGTCGGTGTCACTGTCGGCACCAGCGCCGGTGTCGCTGTCGGTATCACTGTCGGTACCAGCGCCGGTGCCGACGCTCGCGTCGGGCAGCACGTGCACGACCACGGAGACCCGCTCGGTGCCCTCCGGGGCCGGCCCCTCCGCGTCCAGCGCGCGGTAGCGCCGCACCACCGCGGACAGGTCAGCGGCCAGTTGCCCGGCCTCCTCGGGGGTGAGCTGCAACAGCACGTCGCTGAGGCCGACCGCCTTGCGCCACTCCCGCGGCATCGTCTCGAAGGCGTCGACCGACCGCTGTGCGGTCAGGGCGTGGGCGGTGAGGACGGACCGGAGGAAGCCGACGGCCGTGTCGGGCTCCTCGTCGGCCATGTCGTCACCCGTCCAGACGGTCAACTTGTGGGCCGAACGCCACCACCGCTCACGGGCGTTTCCGCGCTCGGGATCCTCCTCGACGAAGCCCGCGGCAGCGAGCTGGCGGAGGTGGTAGCTGGTCGCCCCGGAGTTGAGCCCCAGCTGCTCGGCGAGCCTGGTCGCCGTGGAGGGGCCGTGCTTGCGCAGCAGCCCGACCAGCTGCATGCGCACGGGGTGGGCCATCGCCCGCATGCCCTTGGCCGTGAGGACGATGTGGGGGTCATCGCTGTGCATCCAGCCGCGTTCATCGGTCATGGCAGGAGCGTAGAACCGCAAAGACATCTTTGCAAAGGGTTTTTTGCGAAGATGTCTTTGCGGTGAGCAAGAGGGTCGCGAAGGGCCGCACGCCGACCGTCCGCCGGCCTTCCGTCAGTCGTGCGCGACCACCAGCAGCAGCACCACCGTCAGCCCGCCGCCCGGCGTGGCCTCCACCGCCAGCCGCCCGCCCGCCGCCAGCACCAGGCTGTGCACGGCGGGCCCGACCGGCCCGTCGGCGCGGGCGCCCGCGAGCAGCCACTCCCGCGCCCCGGGCAGCTCGGACGACCCCCGGTCGGCCACCCGGATCTCCACCCGCCCGCGCGGTCGCGCCGCCCCGCTCAACCCGGCCGCCCGCAGGGCCGTCGCGGCCGGGCCCGGCCCGCCCGCCACCTCGGCGCGGACCAACACCCGCCCGCCGGGCGGGTTGCGCCGGATCGCGTGGTCGACCAGGCCGGCGAGCACGGCCTCCAGCCGCCGGGCGTCCGCGGCCACCACCGGCAGCCCCGGCGCCAGCCGGGTCGTCACCGCCGCCGCCCGGCCGCCGCCGCGCACCACCTTGCGGACCACCTCGGCCACCTGGACGTGCCGTGCCTGCGGCTCGCAGCCGGCCTGCCGGCCGGTCCACTCGACGCGCTCCAGTTCCGGCCGGGACAGCTCCCGAGGCCCGGCCATCTCGCCCGGTCGGAACGGTCCCGGTTCCTCGCCCGCCGCCGCGCCGCCGGGCCCGCCCGTACGGCCGGGGCCACCCGGCCCGCCGAGGGCGCCGAGTGCCCTGGCCCCCGATGCGACATAGCCCCAGAGCTTCCCGCTTGCCATCGCCCTGCCCCTCGCGCATCGCCGGCGGCCGTCATCAGTACCGCGGCCGACCGGCGCGGGCCGCTTCCCAGGCCCTGCTGTCAGCCTGCACCTCACTCGTTCGGGTGACAATCCGGCTCCGGGACGCGAACCGGGCACCACCCCCGCCGGTCGGCCGGTGCCACACCCGCCGACCGGCGGGGCAGGCCCGGGCTCCGGCCCGCCGCGGGCCCGCGACGCGGCGCCGCCGACCCCGGGCCGGGCCTCACGAACTCCCTTCGCCCGCCCGGAGGTCCGCCGCCCGGGCCGGAGCCCGGAGACCCCCCTAGACTGGCCCCATGCCCCGGCTCAACGACCAGGTGCGGGAGCTGCTCCAGGAGTACGCCGACCTGATCAACATCACCGGCGGGGACGCCTTCCGGGCGCGGGCCTACGAGAAGGCCGCCCGCGCGGTGGGCGGCCACTCCGAGGACGTCGCCGGCCTGGACGCCAAGGGCCTGCAGCAGATCCCCGGCGTCGGGAAGTCCACCGCCGAGAAGGTCGCCGAGTACCTCACCACCGGGCGGATCACCGCCCTGGAGGCCCTTCGCGTCGAAGTCCCGTCCGGGGTCCGGGAGATGACGGCCGTGCCCGGCGTCGGCCCCAAGCGCGCCCTCGCCCTCTACCGCGACCTGGGCATCGCCTCCGTCGACGACCTGGCCGAGGCGGTCCGCTCCGACCGGCTGTCCGGCGTGGCGGGCTTCGGCGAGCGCAGCGGCGAGAAGATCCTGCACGGCATCGAGTTGCTGCGGCGCTCCGGCGGCCGCACGCTGCTCGACGCGGCCACCGAACTGGCCGAGCAGCTCGTCGCCGCGCTGTCCGCCGTGCCCGGCTGCACCCGCTGCGCGTGCGCGGGGTCGTTGCGCCGGATGCGCGAGACGGTCGGCGACGTCGACGTGCTGGCGACGGCCGCCGACTCCGCCCCGCTGATGGCCGCGCTCACCGGACTCCCGTACGTGGCCGAGGTGATCGCGAGCGGTCCGACCAAGACCTCGGTGCGCACCACCGGGGGCGTGCAGGTGGACCTGCGGGTCGTCCCGGAGGAGGACTGGGGCGCGGCACTCGTCTACTTCACCGGATCGAAGGCGCACAACATCAGGCTGCGCACGATGGCCGTCCGGGCCGGGCTGAAGCTCTCGGAGTACGGCCTGTTCCGGACCGCCGCCGAGGGAGCGGACGGCGAGGAAACGGACGGCGAGGGCGCGGACGGCGCCAAGGTGGCGTCCGCGACCGAGGACGAGGTGTACGCGGCACTCGGCCTGCCGTGGATCGCGCCGCCGCTGCGCGAGGACCGGGGCGAGATCGAGGCCGCCCTGCGCGGTGAACTCCCGGATCTGGTCCAGGAGTCGGACCTTCGCGGCGACCTGCACACGCACACCGACCTGACCGACGGCCTGGCCACCCTGGAGGAGATGATCGACACCGCGGCCGCCCGCGGCTACTCCTACTACGCCGTCACCGACCACGCACCGGACCTGGTGATGCAGCGGATGACGGACGAGAAGATGCTCGCCCAGCGCGAGCGGCTGCGCCGACTCGCCGACCGCCACCAGAAGCTGCGCCTCCTGCACGGCACCGAGCTGAACATCGGCCCGGACGGCGGGGTGGACTGGCCGCCCGGGTTCCTGGCCGGCTTCGACGTCTGCGTGGCCTCCGTGCACTCGCACTTCACCGCCGACCGGGCCGCCCAGACCCGCCGGCTGATCCGCGCCTGCGAGAATCCGCACGTGCACGTCATCGGCCACCTCACCACCCGGAGGATCGGCCGCCGCGGCCCGATCGACGTCGACCTGGACGCGGTGTTCGTGGCCGCCGCGCGCACCGGCACCGCGATCGAGATCAACAGTTCCCCGCAGCGGCTCGACCTGCGTGACGAGGACATCCTGCGGGCGAAGCGGCACGGCGTCCGCTTCGCGATCGACAGCGACGCCCACGCCACCGGGCAGCTCGCCTACCCGCGCTTCGGCATCGGTACGGCGCAGCGCGGCTGGCTCACCGCCGAGGACGTGATCAACACCTGGCCCTGGCAGCGGCTGAAGCGTTTCCTCCGCAAGGACGCGCTGCGCTGAGCGGGCCGCCGGGCACCCGGTGGGCGGCCCCCGGGCACAGGGCCGCCCACCCTATGGTCAGCTCGACACCGCCCCGAGCCCACCCCGCCGCCGCCCCGACGCGGTCCCGAGCCCACCCCGACGCCTCCCCGAGGTCACCGCTCCGCGAACGAGGCCCCCGGCGTGGCCAGCACCCGGGCCGCGCTGCGGTGCCCGAGGCCGGCGGCCAGGTGCAGGTCGCCGGCCTCCAGGAAGCCGGCCAGGAATCCCGCCGCGAAGGCGTCCCCGGCGCCGGTGAGGTCGCGCACCTCGCTCACCGGCGGCACGGGCACCGTGAACGGCGCGTCCCCGGGCACGTCGACGGTGGTCGCCTCGGCGCCCGCCTTGGTGACCACGGTGGTGGCCGCCAGCCGGGCCCGCTCCGGCCCCGGCAGCCCGCCCACCAGCAGGCCCAGGTACTCCGCCTCGGACCGGTTGGCGAACACGAAGGTCGGCGCCAACTCGGCCAGCAGGGCGAGGAAGCGCTCCCGCCCGTACTGCTCCAGCATGCCGGTCGAGGAGGCGTCCACCGAGGTGGTGCCACCCGCCCGTCGGACCCGCGCCAACGCGTCCACCGCGGAGCGGCCGACCGGATCGCCGTCGAAGGAGTAGGCGGGCACGTGCAGGTGGGTCAGGCCGGCCAGCCACTCGTCCGGCACCCGGTCCAGCAGCTTGGCCGCGCCGCGGTCGGGCAGCATGGTCCGTTCGCCGGTCTGGTCGATCAGGACCACGATGCTGCCGGTCTGGCCGCGCCGGGCGACCCGTACGTCCACACCGTGCCCGGTCAGCTCGGCGACGACGCCGTCCCCGACCGGGTCGGCACCGACGCAGCCGATGAACCGGGCCGGGTACTGACCGGCGGCGAAGCTCGCGACGTTCGCCGCGCTGCCGCCGCGCCGCCGGAAGACCTGGGCGCTGGAGTCGGTGCCGTGCCGCAGCGGGCCGTCGACCCAGACGACGATGTCCTCGACGAGGTCGCCGAGCACCCCCAGCACGGGTCAGGCCCCGCTGCGGGCGGCGGCCGCCAGCGCGGTCGCGATCTGGCCGCCGAGCCGGACGTTGCCCCGGTAGACCTCGACGTTGACCTCCAGGCTGCGGCCCTGGGTGTCGCGCTGGATGTGGTCGAGCAGGAACGGCGTGGAGGCGTTGCCGGTGACGCCCTGGCGCTCGGCCTCGGCCCAGGCGCGGGCCAGGATGCCGTCGAGTTCCTCCGGCGGCAGCTGCTTGGCGGGGTCCACCGGGTTGGCGATCAGGACGGCCTGCGGCAGGGCGAGGCGGTCGCGGGCCTCGATGAGCCGCGCGGCCTCCTCGGGCGACTCGACGCTGAAGTTGATCTCGTGGCCGGAGTCGGTGACGTAGAAGCCGGGGTACTTGCGGGTGCGGTAGCCGATGACCGGGATGTTGAAGGTCTCGAAGCGCTCCAGGGTGGCCCGGATGTCCAGGATCGACTTCACGCCCGCGCTGATCACGGTGACCGGCGTGGCGGCCAGGGTGGTCATGTCGGCCGACTCGTCGAAGCTCTCGGAGGCGCCGAAGTGGACGCCGCCGAGGCCGCCGGTGGAGAACACCCGGATGCCCGCCCGGTGGGCGAGGAAGGCGGTGGCGGCGACGGTGGTGCCGCCGTGGCGGCCGAGCGCGGCGACCACCGGCAGGTCGCGCAGGCTCACCTTGTCCAGGCCGTCCGTCGCGGACAGTTCGGTGATCTGCTCGGTGCTCAGACCGACCGTGGGCACGCCCGCGTGCACGCCGATGGTCGCCGGGACGACGCCCGCCTCGCGCAGCTGTCGCTCGGCCTCCAGCGCGACGGCCAGGTTGCGGGGGCGCGGCAGGCCGTGGGTGAAGATGGTCGATTCCAGCGCGACCACGGGCCGGCCGTCGGCCACGGCCTGCGCGACCTCCTCGGAGACGTGGATGGCCCGCGCGGAACGGGTGGCCGGCGCGGAGCCGGCGGCTTCGGGGGTGCTGGGGGGCAGTCCGGTCATGGTCGGATCTCTCTGTGAGATGCCACTGCGGTGGGGCAACGTGTCGCTCAGCGTATGGACGGTTCGCATCGGAATCCAGAATGAGTCCTGGGGCTTTCCATAGGCTCAGACCTATGGGTTGGCTTAGGCTTGAGCCATGGGCTTCACCTTGCGTCAGCTTGAGGTCTTCCTCACCGTCGCCGAAACGCTGCACTTCGGACGGGCCGCCGAACGGCTGCACATCTCCCAGCCGACGGTCAGCCAGGAAGTCGCCCGGCTGGAGCGGACCGTCGGTGTCGAGCTGTTCGACCGCAGCCGCCGCTCGGTGGCGATGACCGAGGCCGGCGAGGTGATGGCCGCCGAGAGCGCCCGGCTGCTCGGGCAGGCCGAGACGCTGCTGGCCCGGGTGCGGCTGCACGAGGAGTCCCGGCTGGGGACGGCCCGGATCGTCGCCTCCCCCAGTGTGGTGAACCGGCTGCTGCCCGCCGTGGTCAGCCGCGCCGAACAGGAACTGCCCGCGCTCACCACCGCCGAGGTCGCCGTCGACACCGGCCAGGTCTCCACCGCGCTGGCCGCCGAACTCGCCGACATCGGCCTCGGCCGCTTCCTCGACGAGGTGGCCGGCTACCGGCTGGAGCGGATCGCCGACGAGCCGGTGCGGGTCGCCCTCGGCCGGGACCACCCGCTGGCCGGCCGGACGAGCGTGCGCCTCGGCGAACTGCGCGACCTGCCGCTGCTGCTGTGGCCGCGCGAGCAGCACCCGCGCTACTACGACCACGTGCTCGGCCTGTGCGCGGACCACGGCGTCGACCCGCCGGTGCTGGTCAGCCCGCCGCGGATCGTCGGCTCCCGGCTCTACCTGCTCGCCCGCAACCGCGCGTTCTCGCTGGTGCCCGGCTCGATGACCGGCCACCTCACCGAGGACGTGGCCACCGTCCGGCTGGACGGCCGGGCCACCCTGCCGCTGGAGATGCAGTGGCGGCTGGACGACCGCCGGCCCCGGCTGGCCACCCTGCGGGACCTGATCCGCCAGGAGGCGGCGGCCCTGGAGGTCGACTAGGGCTTTGCCGGGCCCGCGACGCCGGGCACCCGAAGCGCCCCCGGCGAATCCTTGACGCTGGCATGCCACCGCCGAAAGGATGCCCGGACCGCCCACCCGGCCTGCGGCAGCGCCCGCCGGCCGCCCGAACCCTGGGGACCAGCCTTGGCCGTCCGCCCGCTGCTTCGCCGCGCCGCCCGCCTCCTCGGCGCCGCCGCCCTGACCCTCGCCGGCACCCTCACCGCCGCCGCCCCCGCCCACGCCGACTTCGGCACCGACTACCACGACCCGGTCACCGCCACCCGGCCGCTCACCCGCCCCGACACCCGCTCCTGCACCGTCGAGGTGATGCACGACCAACAGTTCCGCAACGGGTACGGCAACCCGCCCGACACCCCGTACACCACCACCCTCACCCCGCCCGCCGACTGCGCCGGGCCCTGGTCGGCGGTGGTCCTGGACCTCCACGGGCAGGTCGCCGGGCGGCAGTTCGACCGCATCTTCAGCGCCCGCGTCGGCGGCGTCCAGGTGCTGCTCTCCTCCACCCCCGAGCCGTCCAAGGACGGCATCGAATGGAAGCTCGAGCGCGATCTCACCCGCTACGCCCCGCTGTTCGCCGCCGGCCCGCAGCCGTTCTCCCTCGACCTCGCCAACGTCACCGACGCCACCTACACCGGCGTCTTCACCATCAGCGCCAGTGTCACCTTCTACACCGCGAACGACCGCTGGCCCGCCGCCCGCGCCGCCGACCGCCTGCTCACCACCGGGCCGTTCGCGCTCACCCAGGCCGCCCCCGCCGCCACCCGCGAGCTCACCTTCCCGCAGAACCTCGAACGCCTCACCGCCGAGGTCTACACCCGGGGCGGCGGCGCCTGCGAGGAGTTCGCCTACGCCTCCGCGCCCGACGCCTTCGTCAGCGCCAACCCCGGCCTCGGCTCCTGCGGCAAGGGCCCGTTCCGCGAACTGCGGCTCACCGTCGACGGGCGGACGGCCGGCGCGGTCTGGCCCTACCCCGTCATCTACACCGGCGGGTGGGATCCGCTGCTCTGGCGGCCCGTCCCCGGCGTCTTCGCCTTCGACCTGCCCGCCTACCGGCTCGACCTCACCCCCTACGTCGGACTGCTGCTCGACGGCCGCCCGCACACCGTCGGCATCGCGGTGAACGCCACCGAGGCGCAGAACAACGACACCTGGACCGGCCAGGTCAACCTCTTCGCCGACGTCGACCACGGCACCGCCCGCACCACCGGGCAGCTCACCGACCACCGGGTCGCCCCCGAGGCCGCCGTCGACACCCGGCTCACCGACCACGGCGGCGGCAGCGGCGACTGGACCGTCACCGCAGGCCGGCACGACCTCGCCCGCGGCTGGGTCCAGACCTCGCACGGCCGGATCACCACCGAGGTCCGCGACGACCTCGCCTTCCGCTCCGCCCAGCAGCTGCGCGACAGCGGCAACGACGTGACCCTGCACAACCGCACCGACCTCACCCGCACCACCGCCACCTGGGGCGGCGGCCCGCACCGCACCACCACCGTGCGCGAGGGCGAACCGCTGGACGTCACCTACCGCGTCACCCACGACGCCGCCGGCAACACCGACCAGCGGACCGCCATGGACCTCGGCTACCACCGCGAGGCCACCGCGGCCACCGGCGGCCACGTCACCGAGCGTTCGACCGTCGACCACACCCTGCGCCCCACCGCCCGCCGCCACGACGGCGACTCCACCGTCCGCACCGGCACCAGCACCGAGGACTACCGCAGCACCGGGCCCGACGGGCCGTACCACCGCACGCTCGCCTTCGTCGACGGCTGGCCGAAGCCGTAACACCGCCCCGAATCTCCCGACTTGCGAAATCCATCCGATTTCGGGCGGTTGACCCCTGGTGCACACGGCGTGGGAAGCGCATGATGGGAGGTGGACCTGCGAGGCAGCTGAAGGAGTTCGACCGCAGGAGGCAGTGGTGACAGATCGAGACGGATCAGGGTCTGCCACTGGCACTACCTCGGTCGACGATCGAACTGCCGGCCGGAGGACACGATGTCCGGAGGCCACCCCCGCCTCGTAGGTTCCCCGCGTCCACGGAGCGCCCCCTCGGCTCCGTGGACGCGTCCGTCGCGGCAGGGCCCGTCACTGCGGCGCCCGTGACCGCGGGGCCCATCGCCGCGGCACCCGTCACTGCGGCACCCATCACTGCGGCACCCATCACTGCGGCACCGGGTAGCCCGTCCCCCAGGCGTGGACGGCGATGCCGACCGGGCGCTCCCCGTCCGCCGCCGATGCGGCCCGGCGGGAAGTTCACGTCACGGCCCCGGCGCGGTTCACCAACGCGCGGTGAGGCTGGCGGCCATGAACGCTTCCAGTGGACATCTCCCCGTCAGCCGGCGCGGGATCCTGGCCGGTGCCACCGGTCTCGGTCTCGGCGGCGCCGTCTCCCTCTCCGGCATCGCGGCCACGCCCGCCGCCGCCTCTCCGCTGCTGCTGGAGCGGCCGGACCGCTCCGGCGCCCCGCGCGTCGCCGGGCTGCACCTCCAGTTCGGCTCGGACGCCTCGCGCGAGGTCGTGGTCTCCTGGCACACCACCGCCTCGGTCGGCAACCCCCGTGTCCGGTACGGCACTTCGCACGGCGGCTTGGGCCGCAGCGTGCAGGCCGACACCAACACCTACCGGGACGCCAAGTCCGGCACCGAGGTCCAGATCCACCACGCCCGGCTGAGCGGCCTGCACCCCGACACGGACTACGTGTACGCCGCCGTCCACGACGGTGCCACCCCGGAGCTCGGCACCGTCCGCACCGCCCCGCGCGGCCGGGCCGCCTTCACCTTCACCAGCTTCGGCGACCAGGGCACCCCCACCCTCGGCAAGAAGACCGCGAACGGCTACGCCAACGACAACCTGGGCAGCCCCGCCGCCGGCGACACCACCGCCGGAGTCGAGCGGATCGCCCCGCTGTTCCACCTCGTCAACGGGGACCTCTGCTACGCCAACCTCGCCACCGACCGGGTCCGCACCTGGTCCGACTGGTTCGAGAACAACACCCGCTCCGCCCGCCACCGCCCCTGGATGCCCGCCGCCGGCAACCACGAGAACGAGCGCGGCAACGGCCCGACCGGCTACGGCGCCTACCAGGCCTACTTCGACCTCCCCCCGTCCGGCTCCGACGACGAACTGCACGGCCTCTGGTACGCGTTCACCGCCGGCGCGGTCCGCGTCATCAGCCTCAACAACGACGACGTCGCCTACCAGGACGCCGGCGACTCCTACGTCCACGGCTACTCCGGAGGCGCCCAGCAGCGCTGGCTGGAGCGGGAGTTGGCCGCCGCCAACGCGAACCCCGAGATCGACTGGATCGTGGTCTGCATGCACCAGGTCGTCATCTCCACCGCCGACAAGTTCAACGGCGCCGACCTCGGCATCCGCGAGACCTGGGTGCCGCTGTTCGACAAGTACGGCGTCGACCTGGTGGTCTGCGGCCACGAGCACCACTACGAGCGCTCGCACCCGATCCGCGGCCAGCAGCAGACCGACACCCGCACCCCCGTCCCGGTCGCCACCGACACCGCCACCATCGACACCACCCGGGGCACCGTCCACCTGGTGATCGGCGGTGGCGGCACCTCCGCCCCCTCCAACCACCTCTTCTTCGAGCCCGCCAAGGCCCGCGTCATCACCGGCGTCGGAGCCGTCGACCCGGCCACCGGCAAGCGGCCCCCGCAGTACGTGATCGAGGACGCCCCCTGGTCCGCCTTCCGGGACGCCGAAAACCCGTACGGCTTCGCCGCCTTCGAGGTCGACCCGGGCGAGCGCGGCGGCCGGACCACCATCGACGTCACGTACTACTCCGTCAGCGGCCCGTACGGAGACCTCGTCCCCGTCGACCGCTTCACCCTCACCCGCCCGCGCGGCGCCCGCGGCGGCGGCCGGGGACGCTGACCCCGGGCGCGGGGGGGGGGGGGGGGGGGGGGGGGGGGGGGGAGGGAGGGGAGGAGGGGGGGGGGGGAGGGGCAAGAAGGGAGGGGAGGGGTCAGGTGCGG
>NZ_JBWKEQ010000015.1:114667-159159 GCF_056435365.1 Kitasatospora sp. NPDC043949
GTCACCCGCACCCCCCCCCCCCACAGCGGAAGACTATGAGAGGGGAGGAGGAGCACCCGGCCCGTGCTCCTCTGGGGCGGTCCCACCCCCCTCCCCCCCCCCCCCCCCCCCGGCAGCGCGCTCACCCCCCGACAGGCGCGGTACCGTTCCTCCGCGCGCCCGAACGCACCGAGCGCACCGAGCGCCTGAACGCCCGAACGCCCTGGAGGCCCGCCCGATGCCCGTCGACCGCCCCGCCGACGGCACCGGGAACGCCGGCCGCCCCGACTACGGCCGACTCGCCGCCGTCGGCCCGTACTTCGCGCTCGACACCCCCGCCACGCCCGGCGCGGGGCCGCCCCCGGGCTTCCGGCCGCTGCCCGAGCTGTACGGCGCCGGGCCGGACGCGCCGCTGGCCCTGCGGATCCGGGTGGTGGCGCAGCGGCTCGGCACCGCCGAGCCGCGGGTCGCCGCGTCGATCCTGCACCTCGGACTGGCCGCCCGTTTCTGGTCGGTGGGCCTCGGGGCGGCCGTCCTGCTGGGTACGGTCCCGACACTGGAGCACGCCTGGGTACGGATCCCGGATCAGGGGCCGCTCGACCTCTGGACGCCGCCGGAGCCCCCGCTCCCCGCTCCGTTCCCCACTTCGCTCCCGCTCGCCGACCAGCTGTACGAGGCCGTCCTGGTGGGCCAGTTGGAGCCGCTGGCGGCGGCGGTGCGGTCCGCCGTCCCGCTCTCCGCCCGGCTGCTGTCGGGCAACGCCGCCTCCGCCCTGGCCGGTACGCTGCGGGTCCTGGACGCCCACGCACCGGTCCCCGCAAGGGCGTTGGTGGCGGAGCTGCTCGCGCGCCCGCCACTGGCCGGTACCGGGACGCTGCGGACCGGCCCGCGCGGCGCCGCCTTCCGGCGGACCAGCTGCTGCCTGTACTACCGGGTGGGGCCGGGCGCCGGGGTCTGCGGCGACTGCTGCTTCACCCAGCCGCCCGCACCAAAACGGGGCTGATACATCCAGGAGTGGAGGTCATGTCCGGACCACCTCCCGGTTCGCCGCCGCCGACGGCACCGCCGCCCGCCCCACCACCGGGCCTCCGGGCCTCCGGTCACCTGTCACCCGTCACCCGTCCCCCGTTCGTCCGCCAGCTGGAGGTGCCCCCGCACCAGGTGGTGCACGCAGGCGACGGTGTGCACCTCGGCGGCGGCCCGGGCCCCGGCCGCGTCGCCGGCCAGGACGGCGACCAGGATCTCCCGGTGCTGCTCGGCGAACCGTTCCTGGTCGGGGCCGTGCGGTGCGGGCAGCCAGAGCAGCGGCCCGAGTTCGGCCTGGAGCCGGACGGCGAGCCGGGTGAGGCGCACGGACTGGGCGGCGACGGCGAGTTCGATGTGGAAGCGGGCGTCGGCGCGGCGCTGTTCGGCGGGCCCGGCGGCGTCGCGCAGGTCGTGCACCAGCCGGGTGAGCCGGGGTGCGAGGTCGACGGGGGCGCGTTCGGCGGCGAGCCGGGCGGCGGTGCCGGAGACGGCCAGTTCCTCGTCGCCGAGGTCACGCAGGTCGACGGTGGCGAGGTCGCGCAGCCGGGCGAGTTGGAGGCGTTCGGGGCCCTCGCCGGGCGTGCGGACGAAGCTGCCGCCGTTGCGGCCGCGCCGGGTCTCGATCAGGTCGGCCTCGCGGAGCAGGGCGAGCGCCTCGCGGACGGTGCCGTTGGCGACGCCGAGCTGGTCGGCGAGGTCGTTCTCGCTGGGCAGTTGATCCCCGTCGGCGACCAGGCCGAGGGCGATCGCCTCGGTGATCCGGCGGGCCACGGCATCGGCGCGGCCGAGGTCGGCCAGCGGCGCGAGGACGGCGCTGAGCAGCGGGGTCGCGCTCCCGATCGTCGCCACGCCGACCCTCTCCTCGATCACCGTCGGACTGGGTGCTTCCGGCAGGGTACCTCCCGGTCGGGCACGCACCCTTGCCGCTAGAAACCCGATCTCGTATGTTTTCCCGCGATCCCGGTCCGAGCACCACCCCCCGGTAAGCCCTCACGCGTCACGCCACGTTCCCAGGAGCAGGAGCAGGTCATGACCGATGCCAGCGCACGTGCCACCTCCCCGACCGGCCCCCTCCCCCCTCAGGGCCCCGACATCGGCGCCGATGCCGACGCCGCACGGCTGGCCGCCCTCGGCTACGCCTCCGAGTTCAAACGCGACATGAGCCTCTGGGCGAACTTCTCCCTCGGCTTCACCTACCTCTCCCCGGTCGTCGGCGTGTACACACTCTTCGCCTCCTCCCTCGCGACCGCCGGCCCGCCGATGGTGTGGAGCTTCCTGATCGCCGGGGTCGGCCAGTTGCTGGTGGCACTGGTGTTCAGCGAGGTGGTCGCCCAGTTCCCGGTGGCGGGCGGGGTGTACCCGTGGTCGCGCCGGCTCTGGGGCCGCACCTGGGGCTGGCTGACCGGCTGGGTGTACCTGCTGGCGCTGATGTCCACCATCGCCGCGGTCTCCTACGGCGCCGGCCCGTACGTGGCCGCGCTGCTGGGCGTCGAACCGAGCACCGCGACGACCGTCTGGTGCGCGCTCGGCCTGCTGCTGCTCGCCACCGTGATCAACCTGGGCGGCACCAAGGTGCTGTCGGCGGCGGCCGTGTTCGGCTTCGCCGCCGAGCTGCTGGGCGCCCTGGCGGTCGGCGCCTGGCTGCTGCTGACCCACCGCTACCACGGGCTCGGTGTGGTCTTCGACCGCTTCGGCGCGGGCGACGGCGGCTCGTACACCGACGCCTTCCTGGCCGCCGGGCTGATCGCGGTCTTCCTCTTCTTCGGCTTCGAGGCGTGCGGCGACGTCGCCGAGGAGGTGCCGAACCCCGGTCGACAGATCCCCAAGTCGATGCGGCGCACCCTCTACGTCGGCGGCGCGGCGGCGATCGGCGTCAGCCTGGCGCTGGTGATGTCGATCCAGGACATCGGCGCGGTGGTCTCCGGCGACGACAAGGACCCGGTGGCCTCGGTGCTGCACGACGCGTTCGGCGCCACCGGCGCCCGGGTGGTGATCGGCGTGGTGCTGATCTCCTTCCTGTCCTGCGTGCTGAGCCTCCAGGCGGCGGCGAGCCGGCTCGCGTACTCCTTCGCCCGGGACCGGATGATCGTGGGCAGCCGGCTGCTCGCCACCGTCTCGGACCGCCTGCGGGTACCGCCGTACGCGCTGCTGCTCGCTGCGGCAGTGCCGGGCGTGATCATCGTCGGCGCCTCGGCGCTCTCCGAGGGCGCCCTGACGAAGATCATCTCCTTCTCCAGCATCGGCATCTACCTCGCCTTCCAGATGGTGGTGCTGGCCGCCCTGCGCGCCCGGCTGCGTGGCTGGCGCCCGAGCGGGGACTTCCGGCTCGGCCGCTGGGGCCTGGCGGTGAACATCGGCGCGCTGGTGTACGGGCTCGCCGCGATCGTCAACATCTGCTGGGGCCGCACCCCGGACGCCGCCTGGTACGACGACTACCTCGTGCTGCTCTCGGCCGTGGCGGTGCTCGCGGCCGGCGGGCTCTACCTGCTGCTGGCCCGCCCGCACCTGCGCGGCGACGCCCCGTCCGGCGACGCGACGGCCCCCGCCGGGGACGCCCGATGACCCTCACCCCTGGAGGAATCCCCGTCGCCGCCCTCGACCGCCTCCCGGACGACGGGCACCCCGAAGGCGCGCCATGAGCCCGGAGCCATGAGCCCGGAGTCACGGAACCCGGAGTCACAGAGCTTGAGTCACGGAACCGGAGCCGCGAAACCGGCCCGCGTCCGGCTTGTCCAGAGCCGGGCGCGGGCCGCCGGTCCCCACCCGGTGCCGATGCCCTTGGCGGCGGGTGAAGCACTCGCGTGCGGTGCGGTCAGACCGCGACCGCCTCCGCCATCTCCCCCTCGGCCTCCACCGGGCTCTCCACCGCCCGGCGCCCGCGCCCCTCGTAGAGCGCGGCGGCCACCAGCGCGGCCCCGCCCAGCAGCAGCCAGACCGCCAGGGTCACGACGTGCCCGCCGAGGCCCGCGCCGCCGTCGAAGTACAGGATGCTGCGCGCGCCCTCCAGGAAGCCGGCGCCGGTCCAGAAGCCGTGCAGCGCGCCGAAGAAGCCGTTCTGCAGCTCGGGCCGGAAGACGCCGCCGGAGCTGGTGAAGTTCAGCATCACGAACAGCACCATCAGGGCCAGGGTGGTCCACCTCTTCAGGAAGCTGTGCAGGCCGATGCCGATCAGGACGACGCCCGCCGAGTAGAGCCACCCGAGCGCCCACACCGCGGCCAGGTCGTGGTCGACCACATGGAAGACCGGTCCGGCGGTGACGATCCCGATCACGCTCACCACCAGCGACACCGCCACGCCGACCAGCGCCCGGATCCGCATGCTCAGCCCGGCGCCGGCCGCGCCGATCACGGCGACGCTGGCGTAGGAGCCGATGCTCAGCGCGACCAGCAGGAAGAACAGGCCCTGGCCGGTCGGGTCGCCCTCGGCCGGGGTGGTGAGATCGGTGACGTGCAACGGCACGCCCTGCCGGTCGGTGACGTTGCTGAACACCGCCGTGGCGGCCACCGCCGAGGTGTCCGAGTTCCCCTTGGCGACGAGCAGTTCGGGGCTCCTGGCATCCGGGAGGAAGGCCCCCACCAGGTCGCGGTCGCGCAGCTGCTGCTCGGCGGTCGCCCGGTCTGGCAGGGTGCGGACGTCGACCGCCGCCCCGGCCTTGGCCTGGATCGCCTGTGCCAGGCCCTGCGCCTGCGGGGTGGTGCCGACCACGGCGACCTTCAGGTGGTGCGGCTCGGGCTGGTGGAAGGCGCCCTGGTAGGCGAGCGCCATGCCGAGGCACATCAGCAGCGGGGTGATCAGGTGGAGGGCGAGGTGCTTGAGCGAGTGCCCCAGGGCGGGCGCTGCGGCAGGGGTCTGGGATGTGCTCATGGCGTTCGTACCGTCCTCCGGTGGCATCGAGTCAAGATAGGTGGCAAATACAACCATGAGGGGTGTCGAATGCGCCTACATCAGGTGGTAAATGCAACTATCTTGGATGTAGCTTACAACTATCTGACGCCGTTCGAAAGCCGGCCGCCCCAGCAGGGGACACGGCCGAGCGCTCAGGACAGCTCGAACACGCCGTACGAGAAGCCGTCCGCCCGCAGTTCCCCGTCCGCCACCCGCACGCCCCGCACCTCCAGCGGGCGCACCCCGCCGTGCTCCAGCCGCACCGCCCCCGGCTCCCGGCGCGGATTCACCGCCACCAGGTACCGTCCGGCCCGGGTGTACACCAGCGGGTACCCGGCGTGCCGGACCTCCACCCCGCCGGAGGCACCCAGCCCCGGATGCGCCCGGCGCAGCGCGATCAGCCGCCGGACGGTGTGCAGCAGCGACGTCGGATCGGCCCGCTGGGAGAGCACGTCCGGGCGCCGCGGGTCCGGGTCGACGGGCAGGTAGAGGCGCTCGGGCGACGCGCTGGAGAAGCCCGCCGTCGGCCCGGGCTCCCACTGCATCGGGGTCCGCGAGCCGGCCCGGTTGTACCGCGGGCCGAGCACGCTGCCCTCGACGTCGGGCAGTCCGGGCAGGTAGCGCATGCCGATCTCGTCGCCGTAGTAGACGGCCGGCAGGGTGGGCCAGGTGAGCAGGAACGCGAAGGCGGCGGCCAGTTGCCCGTCGGCGCGCGGGCCGGTGGCCAGCCGGGAGAAGTCGTGGTTGGCGGTGGGCAGGGCGATGTGGCCGACACCCCCGGTCGCTTCGGCGGCGGCGCGCCAGGCGTCCAGGAACACCTGCGGGGTGCCGCGCCCCTCGGCCTCGAAGTAGCACGGGCCCTGCTGCCAGAACTCCTCGACCGTGCCGGCGCCGTTGTTCCACAGCGAGCGCAACGCCAGGCCGTGGTCGGCACCGCCGAACTGCAGGAAGAAGTCCGCGTGGAAGCCCGCCGCGACGGCGGCCGCCGGATCGCCCCACTCGGCGAACAGCGCGGCCTGCGGGTGGGCGCGGTCCAGCCAGTCCCTCAGCCCGGTCCACAACTTGGCGGTCTCCACCAGGCCCGGGTCGTCCTTGACCAGCGAGGAGGCCATGTCGACCCGGAAGCCGGCCAGGCCGAGGCCGAGCCAGTGCGCCATGATGTCGCGCAGGGCCGCCCGGTTGGCGCGCGGGCCCTCGGCGTCCACCGGCTGGCGCCAGGGCTCCTCGGAACTCGGGCGCGCGTAGCCGAAGTTGAGCGCGGGCTGGCAGTCGAAGAAGTTCGGCCGGTACCAGCCGGGGCGGCTACCGGGCGAGGCGACGAAGCCGTCCACCCGCTGGTCGGACCAGATGTACCGGTGGTCGGACGGGTCCTCGGCGGCGGCCAGGAACCAGGGGTGGCGGTCGGAGGTGTGGCCGGCGACCAGGTCGAGCAGGATCCGGATGCCCTTGCGGCGGGCGGCCTCGACCAGCGCGACCAGGTCCTCGGTGGCACCGTAGCGCGGGGCCGGGGCGAGGTAGTCGGCGACGTCGTAACCGGCGTCGCGGAACGGGGAGGCGAAGCAGGGGTTGAGCCAGACGGTGTCGACGCCGAGCCAGGCGAGGTGGTCGAGGTGCGCGGCGATGCCGGCGAAGTCGCCGATGCCGTCGCCGTCGGAGTCCGCGAAGCTCTGCGGGTAGATCTGGTACAGGACGGCGTCGGCCAGCCAGTCGGGGCCGGGGCGGGGCGGGGTCATGGGGTGGGTCCTCCTGCCGGATCCGGGGGCCGGGGCCAGGGCTGGGGCCGGGGCTGGGGAGCACGATTCTCGCCCATCCCCGGCCGCGCCGACAGCCCGCCGACAGCCCGCCGAGGCCGTCCCGACAACTCGCCGACCGACCGCCCCGGCACCCCGCCGCCCACCGGCCCCTCAGGCCCGCGCCACCGCGCACGCCGCGGTGAACGCCCGGGCCCGCCGGGTGATCTCCGCCCAGTCCCCCGCCGCGACCGCGTCCGGCGGCACCACGTCCGTGCCCGCGCAGACCGCGAGCGCGCCGTGCGCCAGGAAGTCGGCGGCGTTGCCCGCGTTCACCCCGCCGGAGGCCACCAGCGGGACGTCCGGGTACGGGCCGCGTAGGTCCTTGAAATAGCCGGGGCCGAACGCCCGGGCCGGGAAGATCTTCACGGCGGCGGCCCCGAGGTCCACCGCCCGGGCCACCTCGGTCGGGGTGAGCGCCCCGAGCACCACCGGCACCCCGGCGGCCCGGGCGGCCTGCGCGACCTCGGGCCGGCAGCCGGGGGTGACCAGGAAGGACGCCCCGCTCGCGACCCCGCGCTCGGCCTGCTCAGCGGTCAGCACGGTGCCCACGCCGACCCGCCAGCCCGCGTCCGCGGCACGCCGCAGGTGCGTCGTCACCTCCGGTGTGGTGTAGGTGAATTCGGTCCAGTTGATGCCGCCGTCGGCGAGCGCGGCGCACAGCGCGGCCGCGTCCGGGATGCGGGGCGCGCGGACCACGGCGATCACCGGGTCGTCCCGCAGATCGGCGAGGGGGTTCACGGAGGGGGGATTCACAGGGATCTGGTTCCTCGGTCGGTGCGGCGCAGGGCGCGCCCGGGCCGGGCGCCCGTGGTGCGGCCCTGCCGGACGACGGCGGTGCCGTTGACGTACACGTGCTGGACGCCCTCGGCGGGCAGCCGGGGGTGCTCGAAGGTGGCGGCGTCCCGGACCTTCTCGGGGTCGAGGAGCACCAGGTCGGCGTGGTGGCCGGGGGCGATCAGGCCGCGCCGGTGCAGCCCGAGCCGGGCGGCGGGCCGACCGGTCATCCGGGCGATCGCCTCCTCCAGTGTCAGCACGCCCAACTCCCGGCTGTAGTGGCCGAGGTAGCGGGGGAAGGTGCCCCAGGCGCGCGGGTGCGGCCGGGCGCCGACCAGCAGTCCGTCGCTGCCGACGGTGTGCGCCGGGTGGCGCATGATCGCCCGGACGTTCTCCTCGTGCCCGACGTGCTGGAGGATCGTGGTGGCCAGTTCGTCGCGGCGCAGCAGGTCGAGGAAGACCTCCGTGCCGCTGCGGCCCCGCTCGGCGGCGAGTTCGGCGACGGTCCGGCCGACCGCCCGCGCCAGCTCGGCCGTCCGGACGCCGGAGATCTGGATCGTCGCCCAGTCGGTGACGACGCCGTGGCAGCCGTCGCTGCCCTTCTCCTCCACCTCGTACCGGATCCGCTCGCGGGCGGCCGGGTCGGCGAGCCGGGTGAGTGTCGCCACCGGACCGCCCTCGGTGGCCCAACTGGGAAGCAGGGCGGCCAGGGTGGTGGAGCCCGGCAGGTAGGGGTAGCTGTCCAGGGTGAGGTCGACGCCGTCGGCGAGCGCCTGGTCGACCAGTTCCAGCAGTTCGCCGGCCCGGCCCCGGTTGACGCCGAAGTTCATCGTGGCGTGGGTCAGGTGCAGCGCGCAGCCGGTCCGCCGGGCGATCTCCACCATTTCCGCGTAGCCCTCCAACGCGCCCTCACCGTACGAGCGTTGGTGCGGGGCGTGGAAGCCGCCGTAGGCCGCTACCACGGTGCACAGCTCGACCAGCTCGGAGGTGTCCGCGTACATCCCGGGGGTGTAGCTGAGGCCGCTGGACATGCCGACCGCGCCGTCCAGCAGGCCCTGCGCCAACTCCTGGCGCATCCGGTCGAGTTCGGCCGGGGTGGGCGGCCGGTTGGCCCAGCCCATGGCGAGCATCCGCAACGAGCCGTGCGGGACGAGGTAGCAGGCGTTGACGGCGACGCCGGTGCGGTCGATCCGGTCCAGGTAGCCCGCGACGCCGCGCCAGTCCCAGTCGAAGCCCTCCGGATCGCCGTTCCAGCCGGCCAGTTGGCGACGCAGCGCGGGCAGCGTGGCGTCGTCCACCGGGGCGTAGGACAGGCCGTCCTGGCCGAGGACCTCGCAGGTGACGCCCTGGGTGACCTTGGCCGGGTGCTCGGGTTCGAGCAGCAGGGCGAGGTCGGAGTGGGCGTGCATGTCGATGAAGCCGGGGGCGAGGACCAGCCCGTCGGCGTCCACCACCGTCGGCGCGTCGAGGCCGTGGCCGATCCCGGTGATCAGCCCGTCGGCGATCCGCACGTCCGCCCGGTAGCGGTCCGCGCCGGTGCCGTCGACGACGGTGGCGCCCCGGAAGACGGTGTCGGGCGCTCTGCCGCCCGCCATCAGAAGAACGTCCTGACCAGCCCGGTGACCTTCGGCTCGGCCGCGTCGGCGGAGTCCAGCACCGGGATCGCGGTCCACTTGTCGAAGGCCGTGCACGGGTGGGAGACGCCGAGCCGCAGCACCGCGCCGATCGGGGCGAGGTCGCCCGCGTCGCGCAGGAAGGCGTGCTGGTCGTTGAGTGCGGTGATCCGGGCCGCGGTGCCGGTCAACTCTGCGCCGCCGCGCACGCGTTGCGGCTCGGGCAGGCCCTCGTCGAAGGGCAGGTCGCGCTTGCCGGCGTCCAGCAGGGCCAGTTGCGGCTCGGGCCGGGACACCACCCGGGCCCAGCCGTGCAGCGCGCTGCGGAACGGCGTGGCGCCGGCACCCCGGACCAGCGGCGAGATGCCCCGGTAGAAGCCGTCGTCGTGGGCGATGTACGCGCCCGAGCGCAGGACCACGAGGGCGTCCGGCAGGCCTGCCAGTTCCTCGACGACCAGGTCGAAGTAGGCGCTGCCGCCGGCCGTCACGATCGGCCGGGCGTCGTCCGGGTAGGCGCGGGCGAGTCGGCCGTGCAGGTCGGCGAGCGCCTTGAGGTAGTCGCGGACGGTGGCCAGCCCGTCGGCGGTGGCGTCGTGGGCGAGCGCGCCCTCGTAGCCGCCGACGCCCGCGAGGCGCAGGGTGGGGGCGCGCAGCACGGCGGCGGCGATCTCGACGGCCGCGTCCACGCCGCGGGCGCCGGTGCGCCCGCCGGGGCCGCCGAGTTCGACCAGGACCTCGACGGGCCGCTGGGCCCCGGCGGCGCGCAGCGCCTCGTCCATCAGCCGGACGCTCTCGGTGGAGTCCACCCAGGAGACGAAGGCGAACGCCGGGTCGGCGGCCAGTTCGGCGGCGAGCCAGGCCAGTCCGGCCGGGTCGAGCAGGGTGTTGGCGAGCAGGATCCGCTCGACTCCGAAGGCCCGGGCGACGCGCACCTGCGGCAGGTTGGCGAGGGTGATGCCGTGGCTGCCGGCGGCGAGCTGCGCCTGCCACAGGGCGGGCGCCATGGTGGTCTTGCCGTGCGGCACGAGCGCGACCCCGGCCTTGGCGCACCAGTCGGCCATGGTGCGGAGGTTGTGGTCGAGCGCGGCACCGTCCAGGGTGAGCAGCGGGGTGCCGAGCCCGGTGAGGGTGGGTCCGGTGGCCAGCCAGTCGCGGACGGAGTGCCCCCAAGCCTCCGGAGGGGCGGCCTTGAACCGCCAGTCGAGCGTCTCGTCGGCGAGGGCCGCCACCGCGCCGTCGTCGATGCCCGGCCCGGTGCCGATGCTTGCGAAGGTCTGCTCCACCGTCTTCCTCCATCTGCCGTGTTGCAACATGTGCAATGAGGGTTGCACATGTTGGCATGACGGTTCTAGCATCGGCGCCGGATCACGGTCAACGGAACGGCCGCCGCAGACGGAGGAGCCCAGCAGATGCCGCGACAGGACACCCCGGGCCCGGCCCGCCCCGGTCCTTCCCCGACGGCCGTGTGCGTGGGCGAGTCCATGGCGGTGCTGCTGCCGGACCGGCCGGGCCCGCTGGAGGCGGTGGAGAACTTCCGGTTGTCGGTCGGCGGCGCGGAGTCCAACGTGGCCGGCGCGCTGGCCGCGCTCGGCGTCCCGACCGCCTGGATCAGCCGGGTCGGCGACGACGGCTTCGGCCGCCGGCTGCTCGCCGAGGTCGCCGCCCGCGGCGTGGACGTCTCGGCGGTCGCCGTCGACCCGCACCGCCCCACCGGCCTGTACCTCAAGGAGGTCGGCGGCGCCACCGGCCACCACCACGACCTCGGCCCCGGCCGCAGTCGGCTGCACTACCACCGGCGCGGCTCCGCGGCCGCCGCGCTCTCCCCCGCCCTGCTGGCCGACCCGGCGGCCGTCCGGCTGCTGTCCGGCGCCCGCCTGCTGCACCTGTCCGGCATCACCGCCGCGCTCTCCGACGACTGCCTGGCGCTGCTGCGCGCCCTGCTCGCCGACCGCCGCCCGGAGCGGACCGTCAGCTTCGACCTCAACTGGCGCCCCGCGCTCTGGCACGACCGCGACCCGGCCGTCCTGCCGCCGCTGCTGGACGCCGCCGACCTGCTGCTGATCGGCGCCGACGAGGCCGAGGCCGCGTTCGGCACCGGGGAACCGGCCGCGCTGCGCCGCCGCTTCGCCTCCCCGGCCACCGTGGTGGTCAAGGACGCCGCCCGGCTGGTCACCGCCCTGGAGCGGGACGGCACGGCGGTGAGCGAACCGGCCCTGGCCGTCGAGGTGGTCGAGGCCACCGGCGCGGGCGACGCCTTCGCCGCCGGCTACCTGGCCGGCACCATCCGCGGCCTGGACCAGCGCCGCCGGCTGCGGCTCGGCCACCTGAGCGCCGCCTGCGCGCTGACCGCCCACGGCGACCAGGCCGAACTGCCGCCCGCCGCCGTGGTGGCCGCGCTGCTCGACGCCTCGCCCGCCGACTGGGCCGCCACCCGGGTCTCGGTGGAGGGCATCACCGGCCCGGCCGTCCCCGCGGACCGGTCCCGCGACACCCGGCGGGCCCGGGCACAATGAGCACGAACCCGAGCCCGAACGACCCCGGCGGAGCACGATGAGCCAGACCGTCACCCGCGCCCTGCGCCTGCTCGCCGAACTCGGCGAGGGCGAGCGCTCCCTCGACCAGCTGGCCGAGGTGCTCGGCGTCCACAAGACGACCGTGCTCCGACTGCTCCAGAGCCTGGAGGAGGAACGGTTCGTCTACCGTGACGCCGCCTACCGCTACCACCTGGGCGCCGGCCTGTTCGCCCTCTCCGGCCTCGCCCTGGAACAGCGCGGCGTCCGCCGGATCGCCGCCCCGCACCTGGCCGAGCTGAACGCCACCACCGGCCAGACCGTGCATCTGGCCGCGTACGAGGGCGGCGAGGTCGTCTACATCGACAAGTTCGACTCCCGGCACCCGGTCAGGATGTACTCCCGGATCGGCCTGCGCGCCGCCCTGCACAGCGCCGCCGTCTCCAAGGTGCTGCTGGCCGACCTGCCGCTGCCCGAACGCCGCCGGGTGGCCGCCGGGATCGACTTCACCCCGCACACCCCCCGCACCCTCAGCACGCCCGAGGCGCTGCTCGCCGAGCTGGAGAAGGTCGCCGTCCAGGGCTGGGCGCAGGACCACGCCGAGCACGAGGCGTTCATCAACTGCGTGGCCGCACCGATCCGGGACGCCAGCGGCCGGGTCGTCGCCGCCGCGTCCATCTCGGTGCCGGACGTCGTCCTCCCCTACGAGCAGGTGCTGGACCTCCTCCCGCAGCTGCTCGCCACCACCCGCGCCATCTCGGCCGACTGCGGCCGCCCGGACCACAACTGATCAACCGTCAGACCGTAAGGAACCCCATGAACGAGCAGCACCCGACCAGCGGCAAGACCGAGGTCCGCACCGACGGCGCCCCCGCCCCCGCCTGGATGTTCTCCCAGGGCGTCCGCAAGGGCCCGATCCTCCAGGTCTCCGGCCAGGGCCCGCAGGACCCGGCGACCGGCGAGTACCTGTACCACGGCGACGTGAAGGCGCAGACCCGGCGCACGCTGGAGAACGTCAAGGCGATCGTCGAGGCCGGCGGGGCCACCATCGAGGACGTGGTGATGTTCCGGGTCTACCTCACCAAGCGGGCGGACTTCCCGCTGATGAACGAGGTGTACGCCGAGTTCATCGACGAGAACATCAAGCCCGGCGGCGTGAAGCCCTGCCGCACCACGATCTTCGTCGAGCTGCCGCAGGAGCCGATGCTGGTCGAGATCGACGCCCAGGCCGTCGTCGCCTGAGACACCGTCGAGCGGCCCGACCACCGCAAGGGCCCGGACGCGCACCAGGCGTCCGGGCCCTCCGCCGTCCCCCTCGCTCACCGCCCCGCGGGCACGCCCTGCTCGGCCGGGGCCCCCGAGCGCGCCACGACCCGCCCCTCGCCCGCCGCGCCGCGCCGGTCGAGCGCCGCCGCGAACACCGTCACACCGAGGGCGACCGCGGTGAGCAGCCCGCCCACCCAGTTCGGCGCGTCGTAGCCGAGGCCGCCGGAGATGACCAGCCCGCCGAGCCAGGCGGCCAGCGCGTTGCCCAGGTTGAACGCGGCGATGTTGGCGGCCGAGGCCAGCGTCGGCGCGCCCGCCGCCTGGTCCATGACCCGCTTCTGCAGCGGCGCGACGGTCGCGAAGCCGAACAGCCCGATCAGCGGGATGAGGACGATCGCGGCCGGCTTGCTGTGCGCGGCGAAGGTGAAGGCGAACAGCAGCACCGCGAGCACCGCGAGGATCACGGTGAGGCTGCGCATCAGCGCGCGGTCGGCGAACCAGCCGCCCAGCAGGTTGCCGACGAACAGGCCGACGCCGAACAGGAAGAGCAGCCAGGTGACGCTGCTCGGGGCGAAGCCGGCCAGTTCGGTCATCATCGGCGTGATGTAGGTGAACATCGCGAAGATGCCGCCCCAGCCGAGCACGGTCATGGCGAGCGCGAGCCAGAGCCGCAGGGTCCGGAAGACGGCCAGTTCGGGGCCGAGCCGGGCGGCGCCCGCCCGCGGCTGGACGGGCACCAGCGCCGCGATCCCGGCGAGGCCGAGCAGGCCGAGCCCGGCGACGACGTAGAACGTGGAGCGCCAGCCGAAGTGCTGGCCGAGCAGGGTGCCCATCGGGACGCCCAGCACGTTGGCGGCGGTGAGGCCGGTGAACATCAGGGCGATGGCGCCGGCCCGCTTGTGCGGGGCGACCAGGTCGGCGGCGACGACCGAGCCGATGCCGAAGAACGCGCCGTGCGCGAAGGCGCTGACGATCCGCCCGATCATCAGCAGCCCGAAGGCGGGGGCGACGGCCGCGATCAGGTTGCCCACCACGAACAGGCCCATCAGCGTCAGCAGCATGCCCTTGCGGGGGGCCCGGGTGCCGAGGATGGTGAGCAGCGGGCCGCCGACCACGACGCCGAGCGCGTAGCCGGAGATCAGCAGACCGGCGGTGGGGATGGAGACCGAGAAGTCGCCGGCGACCTCGGGCAGCAGGCCCATGATCACGAACTCGGTGGTGCCGATACCGAAGGCGCTGATCGCCAGCGCCAGGAGCGCGAGGGGCATGAGGGACCGCTTTCCAGAGAGAACCGTTGCGCATGCAACTACCAGCGTCGACAATACGAGACACCCGCGGGTACTTGCAAGCGCCACCTATCCCCGACGACAGCAATCCCGGCCACGCCACTTGCCACACCCTCGAGCGGAGATTAGGTTAGGCTCACCTAACTAACTGGAGGTCCGTCATGAGCCTGCCCGCCGGCGACGCCGAGGTGCCCGAACCCACCACCGCCGAGCGCGTCCAGAGCCTGCTCAGCGCGACCTCCTCGCTCACCGTCCGCGCCTTCGGCGAACACCACGACCTCGACTCCCCGGTCTCCGTCCACGGCTCCCGGCTGCGCCTGCGCGCCCCACTGGGCGACCCGCTCGCCACCGCCGCCGCCCGCGCCACCGACGGACTCGCCGTCGTCCTGGACGTCACCGACATCTCCCCCGTCGCCGTCCGCGACCGGATCCGCGCCCGCCTCACCCTGGCCGGCCGACTGCACCTGGCCCACCTCGCCGACGACGGCCTCAGCGTCCACCTGCGCGTGGACGTCGCCCACGCCGTCCTCGCCACCCCGTACGGCACCGGCGCGCTCACCGCCGGCGACCTCGCCCTCGCCACGCCCGACCCGCTGGCCCGCTACGAGGCCGCCATGCTCACCCACCTCGCCGACGACCACGCCGACGCCCTCGCCGTCCTCACCCGGCTGCTCGACCCGGACCTGCTGGCCCAGCACCCGGAGGTCCGCCCGCTCGCCCTGGACCGCCACGGCCTGGTCCTGCGCCTGGACCACCCGCACGGCCACCGCGACGTCCGCCTGGTCTTCCCCGAACCGGCCGCCGACACCGAGGACTTCGGGCAGCGGATGCACGAGCTGCTGACCGCCGCCCAGCACGGGCTGCCCGCCCACCGGCTCTGAACCGGCCCACCAGAGCGTCGGCCTGACGCATCGTCAATTCGCCTTGGGGGCACCCACCAAGGCCCGGAAACGACAGCGGCCGGCCCGGCTCGCGAGAGAAGTCTCGCGAGCCGGGCCGGCCTGGGCGTGTCCCGCGCCCATGTCCACTGCTGCGGCGATCACCCGGTCGAGCGGTCACCCGACATGACCATCCCGGGCGGTCGATTCGCCCCGTAGCAGCGGTGGTTCCTCATCCGGCACATCCGGCACATCCGGTACATCCGGTACGGGTCAGAGCGCGACGCCGTGGGCCCGCAGGTAGGCGACCGGGTTGATGTCCGAGCCGTACTCCGAGCCGTTGCGGATCTCGAAGTGCAGGTGCGGGCCGGTCACGTTGCCGGTCGCGCCGGAGAGGCCGATCTGCTGTCCGGCCTTGACGGCCTGACCGATCTTCACACCGATCGAGGAGAGGTGCGCGTACTCGGCGTAGTGGCCGTCGGCGAGCTTGATCTCGACCTCGTTGCCGTAGGCGCCGCCGTTGCCGGCCTTCACCACGACACCGTTGCCGACGGCGCGCAGCGGGGTGCCGGTGGAGGCGACAAAGTCCTGGCCGGTGTGGTGGCCGGAGGCCCACATCGAGCCTGCCACGCCGTACGCGGTGCCCAGCTTCGGGCCGGCCAGCGGGGCGACGAAGGCCGAAGCGGCGGCGACCGGCACGGCGGTGACCACGGCGGACGGCGCGGCGGTCTGCAGCTGGGCCTGGAGCTGGGCGGACGGCTTGGCCGCCTCGGTCCGGACCTCCGGCTGGGCCTGCGGCTTGGCGGTGGTGGCCGGCGCGGCGTCCTGGGCGGACGGCTGGGCGGGCTTCGCCGGGGCAGCGGGCTTGGCCGGGGCGGCCTGGCCGGCGATCACGAGCCGCTGACCGGGGAAGATCAGGTCCGGGTTGCCGCCGACGACCTCACGGTTGTGGTCGTACAGCGCCTGCCAGCCGCCGTCGACGTGCTGGGCGTCGGCGATCCGGGACAGGGTGTCGCCGCTGACGACGCGGTAGCTCTCCTGCGACGAGGCCTGGGCCTGGTCGGCGGGAGCGGCGGCCGGGGCGGCGGTGACCGCGGCGGCCGGCGCGGGGTGGGCCTGGGCGCTCATCGCGGTGACGAGCGGCAGGGCGAAGGAGACACCGGTGACGGCGGTGGCGATCCCGATGCGGGCGGCGCGGGGCAGGGCGATACGACGAGCCTGTGCAGGCATGGAATTTTCCTCTCCGACGCCTGCGAGGTGAGCTGTCGGGTTCGGGCTGGAGTTGCCCGGCCGCACATGCGGCTTCACCCCTAGCCGGCCCTGGATCCGGGTACGCGAAAGCGTGCCGTTTCCGGTCCGGCGACTTACCTGTGGGTCCCCCGCTCCTGCCGTACAGAGTTCGGTGCGAGCCACCGGGCAGCGGCAGGATTCGGCGTTCCACCCGGTGGATCCGTCCGGACTGGCCGGGCGGTCGCTGAACTAAAACCCATCCGTTCGGGTGAAGCAATGTCGATCACTTGAACCGGCAACAACCCCCCGAGCTGCGGTGACCCTCCGAATGATCGGCTGCACCGTACGTGCACAATCCATTCACCCGGCGCCACTGATCCACGACGCTGCGCCGATTCCGCCACCGCTGCGCACCCGCCCGCTCACGCACCGCGCACCCACCGACACACCCCCCGGTGACCCTTGTCACGTACGCCCCACGGGCGCAGGATCGGCCCGTGGCCACCTCCGAAGCAGGAACACTGCGCCTGGGCACCTCGCGGGGACGCTGGGTCCTCCTCGCGACGGTGCTCGGCTCCAGCATGGCGATGCTCGACGGCACCGTGGTGAACGTCGCGCTGCCCCGCATCGGCACCGATCTCGGCGCCTCCCTCGCGTCCCTGCAGTGGACGCTCAACGCCTACCTGCTCACCCTGGCCGGACTGATCCTGCTCGGCGGCGCGCTCGGCGACCGGTACGGCCGGCGCCGGGTCTTCCTGATCGGCGTGCTCTGGTTCGCCGCCGCCTCCGCGGCCTGCGCCGCCGCCCCCACCATCCACGTGCTGATCGCCGCCCGCGCCGTCCAGGGCATCGGCGGGGCGCTGCTCACCCCCGGTTCGCTCGCCATGCTGCAAGCCGTCTTCCACCCGGACGACCGCTCGGCGGCGGTCGGCCTGTGGTCGGGCCTCGGCGGGGTGTCGGCCGCGGTCGGCCCCTTCCTCGGCGGCTGGCTGGTGGACGGCCCCGGCTGGCGGTGGATCTTCCTGCTGAACCTTCCGCTCGCGGCCGCCGTGGTCGCGGTCACCTCCCGGTTCGTCCCCGAGAGCCGGAACGAGAGCGCCGTCGGCCGCTTCGACGTCCCCGGCGCGCTGCTCGCCGCGCTCGCCCTCGGCGCGATCACCTACGCGCTGACCGCCGCCGGGGAGGGCCTGTCCCCCGCGGTCTGGCTCACCGGCGCGATCGGCCTGCTGCTCGGCGCGGCCTTCATCGCGGTCGAGCGCCGCGCCGCCGAGCCGATGCTGCCGCTCGGCCTCTTCTCCTCCCGGCTGTTCACCGCCGTCAACCTGGTCACCCTCTGCGTCTACGCGGCGTTCAGCGGGGTGTTCTTCCTGCTGGTGGTGCAGTTGCAGATCGTCTCCGGCTTCTCCCCGCTGGTCTCCGGCCTCGCCCTGGTCCCGATCACCGTGCTGATGCTGACCCTGTCGGCGCGCGCCGGGCGGCTGGGCAAGCGGATCGGCCCCCGGATCCCGCTCACCGTCGGTCCGCTGCTGTGCGCCGCCGGGGTGCTGCTGATGCTGCGCACCGGCCCCGGCTCCTCCTACTGGGCGGACGTGCTGCCCGCCGTCACGGTGCTGGGCTGCGGGATGACCCTGTTGGTCGCGCCGCTGACGGCGACGGTGCTGGCCGCCGTCGAGGTCCGGCACGCGGGCATCGCCAGCGGCGTCAACAACGCCGCCGCCCGCGCGGCCGGGCTGCTCGCGGTCGCCGCGCTGCCCTCGCTCGCCGGGCTGAGCGGCGACGCCTACCGGGTGCCGTCCGCGGTGGACTCGGCCTTCCGCACCGCGATGCTGATCTGCGCCGGGCTGCTGGTCACCGGCGGTCTGACGGCCTTCGCCACCGTCCGCGGCAACGTGCTCGCGCCGGTGGACCGCCCGGTGGCCGAGCCGGACTGCGAGTGGGCCTGCGGCACCACCCCGCCGCTCGACCCGGGCCACGTCCACACGGACGAGGGCCCCGCCACCGGATCGGCAGCAGGGCCCTCAGCCAGCTGACGAATCGTCAGAGGATGTCACCGGGCGCGTACTTGGCGGCCTCCGGGTAGGCGGCGGCGACGGCCTCCACCTGGCGGACCACCTCGGCGACCTGGGCACCGGCCGCACCGGTGAAGGAGAGCCGGTCGGCCAGCAGCGCGTCCAGCCCGGCCCGGTCCAGCGGGATCCGCTCGTCGGCGGCCAGCCGGTCCAGCAGCTCGTTCTCGCGGGCGCCCGCACGCATCGCCAGCGCGGAGGCGACGGCGTGCTCCTTGATGACCTCGTGCCCGGCCTCCCGGCCGACGCCCGCGCGCACCGCGCCCATCAGCACCTTGGTGGTGGCGAGGAACGGCAGGTAGCGGTCCAGCTCGGCCTCGATCACGGCGGGGAAGGCGCCGAACTCGTCGAGGACGGTCAGGAAGGTCTCCAGCAGGCCGTCGAAGGCGAAGAAGGCGTCCGGCAGCGCGACCCGGCGCACCACCGAGCAGGAGACGTCACCCTCGTTCCACTGGTCGCCGGCCAGCTCGCCGGTCATCGAGGCGTAGCCGCGCAGGATGACGGCCAGGCCGTTGACGCGCTCGCAGGAGCGGGTGTTCATCTTGTGCGGCATCGCCGAGGAGCCGACCTGGCCCTCCTTGAAGCCCTCCGTGACCAGCTCGTGGCCGGCCATCAGACGGATGGTCTTGGCCAGACTGGACGGCGCGGCGGCCAGCTGGACGAGGGCGGTGAGCACCTCGAAGTCCAGCGAGCGCGGGTAAACCTGGCCGACGCTGATCAGCACGTTCTCGAAGCCGAGGTGCCCGGCGACCCGGCGCTCCAGCTCGGCGAGCTTGTCGGTGTCGCCACCGAGCAGGTCCAGCATGTCCTGGGCGGTGCCGACCGGGCCCTTGATCCCGCGCAGCGGGTAGCGGGCGATCAGCTCCTCCAGGCGACGGAAGGCGACCAGCAGCTCGTCGGTGATCGACGCGAAGCGCTTGCCCAGGGTGGTGGCCTGCGCGGCCACGTTGTGCGAGCGGCCGGCCATGACCAGCTCGGAGTGCTGGGCGGCCAGGCGGGCCAGCCGGACCAGCACGGCCACCGTGCGGTCGCGCACGTGCTCCAGCGACTGGCGGATCTGCAGCTGCTCGACGTTCTCGGTCAGATCCCGGGAGGTCATGCCCTTGTGGATCTGCTCGTGGCCGGCGAGCTCGCTGAACTCCTCGATCCGGGCCTTCACGTCGTGGCGGGTGACCCGCTCACGGGCGGCGATCGAGCCGAGGTCGACCTGGTCGATCACCCGCTCGTAGTCGGCGACGGCGTTCGCCGGTACCTCGACACCGAGGTCCTGCTGGGCCTTCAGGACGGCGAGCCACAGGTGGCGCTCAAGGACCACCTTGTGCTCGGGGGACCACAGCTGGGCCAGGGTCGCCGAGGCGTACCGGGAGGCCAGGACATTGGGGATCTGGGGCTTCGCGCTCACGCTTCGCAAGCCTAACAGCCGAGGTCAGCCGGAACGTCGGCGCATCGGGCGGCTCCGGCCCGGGCCGGAGCGGACGGCTCCGACCGGGCCCGCCCGACGGTTCCCGCCGGGCGCGGGGCGGCCCGCTGCCGGGCGGCCTACTGGGCGGCGCCGGACCGGCCGGCCAGTACTGGCAGGACCTGCGCGCAGATCGAGTGCAGCGCGATCCGCTGCTCGTCGGTCATCGCCTCGAACGCCTGGTGGGTGCGGGCCATCTCGCCGCGGATGCGGTTCAGGATCTCCCGGCCCTCGTCCGTGATCACGACGATCTTCACCCGGCGGTCGCCGGCGGCGGCCTCCCGGTGGGCCAGGCGCAGCGACTCCAGCCGGTCCACGATCCCGGTGACGTTGGACGCGTCGCAGCCCAGCCGTCCGGCCAGCGCCCGCATCGGCACCGGCTCCTGCACCGCGCCGAGCGCCTTGGCCTGCGAGGAGGAGAGCCCGTGCCGGGCCGCGGCCGCCGCGAAGTCCTGGAAATACGCGGCGCCGACGGCGGCCAACGCTTCCATCAACTCGGCGTTGGTCGGTACGGTCGTCGTCGCTGTCGAACCCATGGGGTCAGCGTACGGCCAAGTGCTTCAGCAACTCAAGCTTTGACCACGGCAACCGTCGACGGCTTGACCGGAACTGCGGCACCGGCCGGTCGACAGAGCCTAGAGCACCAGCTGATCGAACAGGTGCCGCAGCTCCGGCTCCGGGTCCGCGGTCAGCCCGGTGTGCACCGGCCCCGGCTGGACGATCGCGCTGCGCGGAGCGGTCAGCCAGCGGAACCGCTGCCCCGGGCTGTCCCCCGCCGCCGGACCGGCCTGCGGGCCCCCGGCGCACACCGCCTCGATTCCGTGCAGCGCCCGCCGCACCCCGTTCACGTCCGCCACCGGGTCGAGCGCCAGCAGCCGGGCCTGGTCCAGGTGCGTGCGCGCGGCCAGGTACCCGTTCTGGCGGCAGTACAGCAGCACCCCGACGTTGACGCACTCGCCGCGTTCCACCCGCGGCACCGCGCGGATCACGGCGTACTCGTAGTCGTGCAGCTCGACGGCGGCCGGCAGCGCGGGCGTCCTCGGCTCGGTCATGCGGGCACCTCCGGCAGCCAGTCGCGCGGACCGGCCAGTCGGCCGGTCAGCTGGGCGCGGTACGCGGCGCGCACCGCCTCGGGCGAGTCGAAGCCGGGCTCGTCCAGCAGCCAGACCTCCGGGATCCTCGCCACCGCGCCCTCGATCGCGGCCTCCGCGAGCGGTGCGAGCGCCTTATCGGCGGCCGTCAGGTCCGGCCGGGCCCGCAGCAGCGCGTGGTCGGAGGCGTCGTACGGGCGGCGCACCCAGGCGGCGGCGCCCGCCCAGTGGTGGTGGAAGATCAGGCTCGCGCCGTGGTCGATCAGCCGCAGCCCGCCGGTCGCCACCAGCAGGTTGGGGTTGCGCCAGGAGCGGTCGACGTTGCCGATCAGCGCGTCGAACCAGAGCACCTGGCCGGCCAGCTCCGGATCCACCTCGAAGCAGAGCGGGTCGAAGTTGAGCGCGCCGCTGACGAAGGCCATCCCGAGGTTGGTCCCGCCACTGGCCCGCATCTGGTCCTGGACCTGCTGGTCCGGCTCGCTGCGGGCCAGCACCGGATCCAGGTCGACCGTCACCAGCTCCGGCACCGGCAGCCCGAGCCGCCGGCCCAACTCCCCGGCCAGCACCTCCGCCACCAACGCCTTCCGGCCCTGCGCCGCGCCGACCCATTTCAGCGCGTACAGCCGCCGGTCGTCGGCCTCGACCAGGCCCGGCATCGAGCCGCCTTCTCGCAGTGGCGTCACATAACGGACCGCCGTCACCTCGGGGAGCACGCCCGACAGCCTATCGGTGCCGACCCGTCACCTCCTCCCCTCCGTACGCCCCGTCCCACCCCTCCACCATCCGCCCCACCCCGGTGGCAGCCCCCGCTGCTCCGTGCGAGTGTGGCGGACAGCAATGGGGACCTTCGCGGTTACGACCTGCACGGCAAAGGGATGAGCGATGGAACGACCTCGGATCCTGATCGTGGGCGGCGGCTTCGCCGGCCTGGAGTGCGCCCGTCGACTCGAACGCAAGCTCGCGCCGTCGGAGGCCGAGATCTCGCTGGTCACACCGTTCAGCTACCAGCTCTACCTGCCCCTGCTGCCGCACGTCGCGGCCGGCGTGCTGACCCCGCAGTCGGTCGCGGTCTCCCTGCGCCGCACGCTGCGCCGCACCCACATCGTTCCGGGCGGCGCGATCGGCGTGGACCCGGCCTCCAAGGTGTGCGTGGTCCGCAAGATCACCGACGAGGTGGTGGCGCAGAAGTACGACTACCTGGTCCTCGCCCCCGGCAGCGTCACCCGCACCTTCGACATCCCCGGCCTGACCGACTACGCCCGCGGGATGAAGACGCTCGCCGAGGCGGCCTACGTCCGCGACCACGTGATCGCCCAACTCGACCTCGCCTCGGCCACCCTGGACCAGCGGGAGCGCGAGTCCCGGCTCCAGTTCGTGGTCGTCGGCGGCGGCTACGCGGGCACCGAGACGGCCGCCTGCCTGCAACGCCTGACCACCGCCGCGTCCCACCGCTACCCGCGCCTGGACGCCCGGCAGATCAAGTGGCACCTGATCGACATCGCCCCGAAGCTGATGCCGGAGCTGGGCGACGCGCTGGGCCTGGCCGCTCTGGAGGTGCTGCGCGGCCGCGGGATCGAGGTGTCGCTGGGCGTCTCGGTGGCCGAAGTCGGCGCCGAGTCGGTCAAGTTCACCGACGGCCGAGTACTGCCCTGCCGCACGCTGATCTGGACCGCCGGGGTGGCCGCGAGCCCGCTGATCGGCACGCTGGACGCGGAGACGGTCCGCGGCCGGCTCGCGGTGACGGCGGAGATGCGGGTGCCGCAGTTCGAGAGCGTGTTCGCGCTGGGCGACGCGGCCGCCGTGCCGGACCTCGCCAAGGGCGACGGCGCGGTCTGCCCGCCGACCGCCCAGCACTCCGCCCGGCAGGGCCGCGTGGTGGCCGGCAACGTGATCGCCGCGCTCCGCAACCAGCCTCTGGAGCCCTACTACCACAAGGACTTGGGCCTGGTGGTCGACCTGGGTGGCAAGGACGCGGTGTCCAAGCCGCTCGGCGTGGAACTGCACGGAGTGCCGGCCCAGCTGGTGGCCCGCGGCTACCACCTGATGGCGATGCGCACCAACGCGGCCAAGTTCCGGGTGGGCGCCAACTGGCTGCTCAACGCGACCGCCGGGGACGACTTCGTCCGGACCGGCTTCCTCGCCCGCCAGCCCGCCCGGATGCGCGATTTCGAGTACACCGACTCCTACTTGACGAAGGATCAGGTCCGGGCGCACGCCCAGGCCCTGCTCGCCAAGGGCTGAGCCGCCCGGCGCCCGCCTCCGGAACCGATCCGGAAACGGGCACCGGGCATCGCGTCACAACAGCCCAGCACAACGTCCCGGTGTCACGACGTCACCGCGCCGCCAGGTACATCCCGCCCGCGTCCTGCCCCGCCGTGTTGCGGCACGCGTAGTCGCCGCTGCTCTGCCCCCACAGCAGGGTCAGGCAGCGCCCGAGCGCCTGCTGCCCGTAGTAGTTGGGGTGCATCGACTCCTGCAGCACGCCCTGCGTGGAGTTGAGGCCGCCGTCCAGGAAGCGCGCCCATTCGCTGGTGGTCGCGGACGGTCCGGCGGTGGCGGTCGGCTGCCGGGTGGCCGTCGAGCAGACCTCGCGGCCCTGCAGCATGTCGGAGAGGTCGAGGAACTGGGCGCCCTTGGACGCCGCGACCCCGGCCAGCGACTTGGAGATCTGCGGCACCATCGAGTCGCGCGCCCAGTCGGCGTCACCGTCCCAGAACGGGCAGCCGCCGGTGTTCGAGCGGGTCCAGCCGCTCTCCGGGTAGCGCATCTCAGCACTGCGCGGGATCGGCGAGGGGTAGGACTGCAGGACGAGGCGGTAGTCCCCCTGCGCGTAGCCGGCCCCGGCCATCACCGCGCGGATCTCGTCGATCGCCTTGCCGACGCCGGCCATCGCCGTGGGCATCTTCGAGTCGATCGAGGACTGCGCGGAGTCGTGGCAGTAGGAGTACCAGATGAGGTAGTCCTGGACGCAGTTGGAGATGATGCCGCTGAAGCCGAGGTCGTTGCCGCCGATCGACAGCGTGATCAGCTTGACGCTGTTCTGCCGTGCCACGGTGGCGAGTTGGTCGGCCTGCGGGGCCTCGCCCTTGAGCGTCTGGCCGCCGTTGGCGGCGCGGAAGATGTTCGCGGTGACGGCGCCGGAGCAGGCCAGGTTGATCTCGTTCTGCGCGCCGGTGGAGGCGCTGAGCACCTCGGCGACGTCGGAGCGGTCGCAGCCGCTCGCGGCCGTGGGGCCGTAGATCCGGGAGGCGTCGGCGGAACTGCCGTTCCAGGCGCGGTCGGTACCGGCCCGGCTGCCGCTGGTGCCGGCGGCGTTGCCCATCCAGCGGCCGGCCTCGCCGGAGATGTAGCTGTCGCCGAGCGTGACGCTGGCGGTGGGGCCGCCCGGTGCGGCGAGGGGTACGGAGGGGGCCGCGGCGGCCGACGCGGCGGTGGCGAGGCCGCCGGCCATCAGACCGCCGGCGGCCAGCGGGAGGGCGAGGGCCGCGGTGAGCAGCCGTCGGCGGAGTCGAGGGGCGCTGCGGGTGATGCTCGAACTGTTTTCGGGCACGGCGGAACTCCTGCGGCTCGGTCTCCCCGTGCGGTGGGGACGGGGAGACGCCTAGGTGAGGGTGGGCCGCCGGCCGGTGGCGCGATGAACATGACATGCCCGCACTGGTTACCGCTAGGTATCTGCACCAGGTTTCCCGCTTTGTTACCGCCGGGTTCAGACCAGCGGAGCACCGGGTTCAGACCGGCGGAGCGCACGGGTCGAACCGGACCGGCGCGGCCCGGTTCACACCAGCCGCGAACCGGCCCCGCCCGCCCCCAGCACGGCCGCCAGGTCCTCGGCCAGCCGCTGCGCGTCCGCCGGTTCCAACTGGGCCACGGTGAGCCGCAGCCCGGGCGGGGACTGGACGCGGTAGCGCGCGCCGGGCGCCGCGACCCAGCCGCGCTGCACCAGCGCCACCAGCACGGAGGTCTCGTCCGACACCGGCACCCAGACGTTCAGCCCGCTCTCGCCGTGCGCCTCGATGCCGCGCGCGGCGAGCTCGCCGAGCAGCGCGTCCCGGCGGGCCCGGTAGACGCCGGCCACCCGGGCGACCGGCACCGCGTCGGTGCGCCACAGTTCGGCGACGGCCCGCTGGAGCAGGTGGCTGACCCAGCCGGCGCCCAGGCGCAGCCGCCCGGTGACCCGCCCGATGGTGTCCTGGTCACCGACGGCCACCGAGAGCCGCAGGTCCGGGCCGTACGCCTTGGCCGCCGAGCGCACCACGGCCCAGTGCCGCGCGCCGGCGCCCACCAGCGAGTGGTACGGCTGGTCGACCATGCCGTGCCCGTGGTCGTCCTCGATCAGCAGCACGCCGGGGTGCTCGGCCAGGACGGCCCGCAGTTCCTCGGCCCGGCGGGCGGTGAGCGCGGCGCCGGTCGGGTTCTGCGCCCGGCTGGTGACCACCACCGCACGGGCGCCCTCGGCCAGCGCGGCGGCGAGCGAGTCGGGCAGGGGGCCCTCGTCGTCCAGCCGGACGGGCGCGGGCCGCAGGCCGAGCGCGGGCAGCAGGTCGAGCAGGCTGCCCCAGCCCGGGTCCTCGACGGCGACGGCGTCGCCGGGGCGCAGCCGGATGGCGAGGATGCGCTCGATGGTGTCGAGCGAGCCGGAGGCGACGGCGATCGGGCCGCCGGGCAGGCCGTCGGCCTCGAAGGAGGCGCGGGCGAGCGCGAGCAGCCCGGGGTCGACGGCCGGGTGCCCGTACAGGACGGGCTCGGCGCGGGCGGCCCCGGCGGCGGCCGCGAGGACCGGGGCGAGGTCGGGCAGCAGCGCCGGGTCGGGGTTGCCGCCGGACAGGTCGCGGGCGTGCGGGGGGACGGGGACGCGGATCTGGTCGCGCGGGGTGAGCGCGGGCCTGGGGAGGATCCGGCTGCCCTTGCGGCCGGCGGTCTCGATCACCCCGCGGTCGCGGAGCAGCCGGTAGGCGGCGGCGACGGTGTTGGGGTTGACGCCGAGTTCGGCGGCGAGGTCGCGCAGCGGGGGCAGCGCGGTTCCGGGGGCGAGGCGCCCGGTGCTCACGCCCTGTTCGATGTGGGACGCGATTTCGCTGGCGCGTCGCCCTTTCAGCGGATAGTCTCCTAGCACAAAGTAAATTATGCACTAGTACATAGAGGTTGTCATGTCGGCCCCTTCCGAAGGCTCCGCCAGCTACTCCCGTACCCCCCGCACCACCCCCACCCGCTACAAGGACCGCGCCACCTGGGAGCAGGAGGCGATCCACGACATCCTCGACCACGCGTACATCTGCCACCTCGGCTTCGTCGCCGACGGCGCCCCCGTCGTCCTGCCGACCATCTACGCCCGCGTCGGCGGCCGGCTGTACGTCCACGGCTCGACCGGCAGCCGTCCGCTGCGCAACGCCTCCACCGACCAGGGCCTGCCGGTCTGCCTCACCGTCACCCTGGTCGACGCGCTGGTGCTGACCAAGTCCGCGTTCAACCACTCGGTCAACTTCCGCTCGGTCATCGCGCACGGCACCGCCCACCAGGTCACCGACCCCGAGGAGCTGGACGTCGCGCTGGCCGCGCTGGTCGACCACGCGATCCCCGGCCGCTCCGCCGACGTCCGCCCGGCCAACGCCAAGGAACTCGCCGCCACCGCCGTCCTCCGGCTCGACCTGGACGAGGTCTCGGCCAAGACCCGCGCGGACGGCGCCGACGACGACCCGGAGGACCTCGACCTGCCCCACTGGTCCGGCCTGATCCCGGTCACCACCGTGCACGGCACCCCCGAGCCGGCCGCCTCCACCACCGTCCCGCTGCCCGCGCACCTGCGCGGCTACCCCCGCTGACGGAGGGCCCGCCGATGCTGATCAGATCCTGGGACCGCGGCGACGAACAGGAGTGGCGCGCCTGGCTGGCCGAGGGCCGCGACTTCGGCCTGCTCGCCGCCAACGGCGGACCGGGCGAGGGCCCGGTGCTAGTCCCGACGCACTTCCTGCTGGACGCCGGGCGCGGCGAGATCCTGCTCCACCTCGCCGCGCCCAACCCGCTGCTGGCCGCCGTCCGGGCCGACCCGCAGGTCACCCTCGCGGTCACCGACGGCTACGCCTTCGCGCCCGGCCACTGGCGCGGCGAGCCGGGCACGCCCACCAGCTACTACGCCTCCGTCCACTTCCACTGCACCGCCGAGCTCGTCGAGTCCGCGGCGGGCAAGGCGGAGATCCTCAACCGCCAGCTGGCGCACTTCCAGCCGGAGACGCCGGACACCCGGGTGGTGCCCGGTGAGGGCGAGTTCTCCCGGCTGCTCCCCGGCCTGCGCGGGCTCCGCCTGACGGTCCGCGAGGTGCGGGCCAAGTTCAAGTACGACGACAAGAAGCCGGCCGACGCCCAGCACGCGATCGCCGACCGGCTGGCCGAGCGCGAGGCCGACCGCGCGAACGCCCCGCACCCCCGGCGCGACCAGGACGCCGCCGCCCGCACCCAACTGCTGCGCCGGCACCAGCGGCGCGTCGGCTGACCGGGACGCACCGAGTGACCGGGGGGCACGTCAACTGGCCCGGCAGGCGCGCCGGCTGACCGTGGGGCGCGTCCGACCGTTCACGCTCCCGGCGCGAACGGCCCATCACACCGCGGGTGACTGACCCCGGATCACCCGATCGGCCTCCAATTCGAGCAGGGCGGCCCCGTCGCTGCTCGAATGTGAGACGAGTCCTGCCCACTCGGCCGTCAGAGCGGGCCCGTCCACCTCGGGGAGCGCGCTTGTCCACACTCAACAGCCATCGGGCGGGCGAGGCCCACCTCGGGCACGTCATCTTCATCTCCGCCGCCGCCGCGATGGGCGGGTTCCTGTTCGGCTACGACAGCGCGGTGATCAACGGTGCGGTGACGGGCATCCAGAAGCACTTCGCCGTGGGCAACGGCGAAACGGCCTTCGTGGTGGCCATCGCGCTGCTCGGCTCGGCGGCCGGCGCGGTGGCCGCCGGCCGGCTCGCCGACCACCTCGGCCGGGTCCGCACCATGCTGCTGGCCGCCACCCTGTTCGCGATCAGCGGCATCGGCTCGATGTTCCCGCCGAGCATCCAGGTGCTCGCCACCTGGCGCGTGGTCGGCGGCATCGCGATCGGCATCGCCTCGGTGATCGCGCCCACCTACATCGCCGAGGTCGCGCCGACCGCCTACCGGGGCCGGCTCGCGTCCTTCCAGCAGATGGCGATCGTGCTCGGCATCACCGTCTCCCAGCTCGCCAACTGGGCGATCAACCAGGCCGCCGGCGGCGAGTCCACCGGCCACCTGGGCGGCATCCAGGCCTGGCAGTGGATGCTCGGCGTGGAGACCATCCCGGCCCTGGTGTACGGGCTGATGGCGCTCGCCATCCCGGAGTCGCCGCGCTACCTGATCGCCGACCACCGGGAGGATCAGGCCCGCAAGGTGCTGCGCGAGGTGGAGGGCGAGGACGTCGACCTGGACGCCCGGGTCGCGGAGATCCGCACGGTGCTGGAGTCCTCGCACAAGCCCCGGCTCAAGGACCTGCTCGGCGGGCGGTTCGGCCTGCTGCCGATCGTCTGGGTCGGCATCGGGGCCTCGGTGTTCCAGCAGTTCGTCGGCATCAACGTGATCTTCTACTACTCCTCGTTCCTCTGGCAGTCGGTCGGCATCAACGAGTCCAACTCGCTGCTGATCAGCCTCTCCACCTCGATCATCAACGTGATCGGCACGGTGATCGCGATGGCGCTGGTGGACCGGATCGGCCGCAAGCCGCTCGCCCTGGCCGGCTCGATCGGCATGGCGCTCGCGCTGGGCACCGCCGCCTGGGCGTTCTCGTACCGGCACGGCACGGGTGACACCGCCACGCTCGACAACACCCACGCCACCGTCGCCCTGGTCGCGGCGCACGTCTTCGTGCTCTGCTTCGCCTTCTCCTGGGGCGTGGTGGTCTGGGTCCTGCTCGGCGAGATGTTCCCCAACCGGATCCGCGCGCTCGCGCTGTCCGTCGCCGCCTCGGCCCAGTGGATCGCCAACTGGGCGATCACCGTCAGCTTCCCCGACCTCGCCGACTGGAACCTGTCGGCGACGTACGTCATCTACGCGGCCTTCGCGCTGCTCTCCATCCCGTTCGTGGCCTTCTGCATCAAGGAGACCAAGGGCCGCGCCCTGGAGGAGATGGGCTGAGCCCGCCCCCGTCGAGTCCCCGCCGCATCCGGCCCGACCCACCGCGAGGAACCCATGCCTGACCAGGGCGGCTCCCGGCAGAACGTCGCCTTCCCGAGCAACGGCCGCACCGCGCACGGGTACCTGGCCCGCCCGCCCCAGGGCGTCGGGCCGGGCCTGGTGGTGGTGCAGGAGTGGTGGGGCCTCACCACGCACGTCGCGACGATGGCCGACCGGTTCGCCGCCGAGGGCTTCACCGTGCTGGCCCCCGACCTGTTCGGCGGCGCCACCACCCACGACCGCACCGAGGCGGCCCGGCTCACCCGCGAGCTCCCGGTCGAGCGGGCCGTCGAGGACCTCTCCGGGGCCGTCGACCACCTGCTCGCCCTGGAGGGCGTGGTCGGCGACGCGGTCGGCGTGGTCGGCTTCTGCATGGGCGGCGGCTTCGCCCTGCTGCTGGCCGCCCGGGAGGGCGACCGGGTCGCCGCGGTGGTGCCCTTCTACGGCCTCCCGCCCGACCCGGACTTCGACTACCGGGGCCTGACCGCCCACGTCCTGGGGCACTACGGCGAACTGGACGGCTCGATCCCGATGGCCGCCGTCGACGAGGCCGCGATCCGGATCGGCGAGGCCACCGACGTCCGCCCCGAGATCCACTTCTACCCGGCCGGCCACGCCTTCATGAACGACGAGAACCCGCTCGGCACCTACGACCCGCTCCAGGCCGCGACCGCCTGGCGCCGCACCCTCACCTTCCTCTGGGGCCACCTGGGCTGAGCCCGTCCCAGCCGTGAAAACCCGTTGGACAGCCGTACGAGCCGCGGCCATAGTCTCCAGGTGCCGACCCGACCTCCGCGCCCCCGCCGCCTCGCCTGGGCGAGCCGCAACTTCCGCATCCAGACCGCCGCCACCGTGGTCAGCGGCCTCGGCAACGCCGGTGCCCCCATCGCCACGGCCTTCGCCGTGCTCGGCCACGGCGGCACCACGTCCGAGGTCGGCTACGTCACCGCCGCCCGGCTGCTGCCCACCGTCCTGCTCCTGGTGGTCGGCGGTGCCCTCGCCGACCGGATGCCCCGGCACCACCTCATGGTCGCCGCCAACCTGTTCAGCGGCCTGTCCCAGGTCGTCCTGGCGGCACTGGTGCTGGCCGGGGACATCCGGCTCTGGCAGCTGATGCTGCTCTCCGCCGCCGGCGGCGCCGGGTACGCGCTCTACTCCCCCGCCTCCGGCGGCATGATGCTGCAGGCCGTCGCCCCGGAGCACGCCGCCCGGGCCTTCTCGGTGTTCCGGATGGGCCAGAACGCCTCCCAGATCGGCGGCGCCGCGCTCGGCGGCGCGCTCACCGCCGCCGTCGGCCCCGGCTGGGTGCTCGCCCTGGACGGCGCCTGCTTCCTGGTCGCCGCCTCGCTCCGGTTCTTCCTGGAGGCCGAGCAGGCGCCCGCCCCGCAGGGCCACAGCATGCTGCGCGATCTGCGGGAGGGCTGGCGGGAGTTCGCCTCCCGCCGCTGGCTCTGGGTGGTCGTGGCGCAGTTCTCCGTCCTGGTCGCCTGCATCGGCGCGGTCGAGTCGGTGTACGGGCCGACGGTCGCCAAGGAGCGCCTCGGCGGGGCGTCCGACTGGGGCCTGGCGATGGCCGCCTACGGCGTCGGGCTGGTGGTGACCGGCGTGCTGATGGCCCGCTGGCGGCCCCGCCGGATCCTGTTGGTCGGCAACTGGGGGGTGTTCCTGTTCGGCGTGCCCGCCCTGGCGCTGGCGGCGGAGGCGCCGCTGCCGCTGCTCGCCCTCGCGATGTTCCTGTCCGGGGTCGGCGTCACCGTCTTCGGCGTCAACTGGATGGTCGCGCTCCAGCAGGAGATCCCCGAGGAGATGTTCTCCCGGGTCGCCGCGTACGACGAGCTCGGCTCCTTCTCGCTGTCCCCGATCGGCATCGCGCTGGCCGGCCCGGCGGCCACGGTGCTCGGCCTCTCGGGCGCGCTGTGGGCCTGCGCCGTCGTCTGCCTGGTGCTCAGCGCGGTCGTGCTGCTGGAGCCTCAGGTCCGCCGGCTGGCCCGCAGGAGCACCGTCGACGCACCGGTGGCCGCCGCCGAGCCGGTGGCCGCGCCGTGAGCGCCCCGTGCGCCCCGCGTGCGCCCGGCCGTACGCAACCACTGGTACGCCAGGTTCGTCCGACCAGGTAAGTCACACCACCGTCTCTGGGGGCCACTGGTGCCGAAGCCGCTGCTGTTCCTGGACGTCGACGGGGTGCTCAACCCGGTCTGCCCGCACCCGGACGCCGGGTTCGACACCCACACCCTGCTCGGCTACTCGGTGCTCCTCTCCGCCCGGCACGGCGCCTGGCTGCGCGAGCTGGCCGGCACCTACGAACTCGTGTGGGCCACCACCTGGGAGGAGCACGCCAATGCGCACATCGCCCCGGCGATCGGCCTGCCCGCCCTCCCGCTGGTCCGCTTCACCGGCGACGTCCCGCAGCCCGGTGACCCGCGCGTCCCGCTGATGGAGCTGCTCTCGGCCCGCAAGTGGGCCCCGCTGCTGCGCTACGCCGCAGGCCGCCCGTTCGCCTGGGTGGACGACGTCATCCCGCCGCGGCTGGTCCGCAACTCCCTCTGGCGCCGCGACCGCCTGCTGCTGCCGATCGACCCGGGCCCGGGCCTGGAGCGCCGGCACGTCGACCGCCTGCTCGCCCGGCCGCCGCGCACCCCGGCCGGCCGCCTCCCGCTCAGGGGGTCGGCAGCCAGCTGACGTGCCCGGCGAGCAGCGCGTACCCGACGAAGGCCACCGTGTCGATCAACGCGTGCGCCGCGACCAGCGGCATCACCCGCCCCCAGCGCCGGTAGAGCAGGCAGAACACCGCCCCCATCACCATGTTGCCGACCAGCCCGCCGACCCCCTGGTACAGGTGGTACGAGCCGCGCAGCACCGAACTCGCCACCACCGCCGCCGGCCACGACCAGCCCAGCTGCCCGAGCCGGCGCAGCAGGTAGCCGAGGACGACGACCTCCTCCAGGGCGGCGTTCTGCCACGCGGAGAGCACCAGCACCGGGATCCGCCACCACACGTCCGGCAGCCCGGACGGCGCCACCGTCAGGTTGTAGCCCGCCGCCTGCGAGGCCAGGTACAGCACCAGCCCGGAGCCGCCGATCGCGGCCGCCACGGCGGCGCCCCGGCCGAGGTCGCGCAGCTTCTGCCCGAGGTCGAAGCCGAGCACCCGCAGCGCGGCGCCCTCGCGCACCAGCAGGTACCCGACCAGCACCACCGGCATCAGCCCGCGCCCGATGTAGTACAGCTGCCACACCAGGTCCAGCCAGGGCCGGCCGGGCGCCCGCGAGCCGTTCAACGTGGCGACCTGCTGGCCGAGTTGGATCGGTTCGGTGAGCGAGGCCGCGAAGCTGATCAGCGCGCTGACGCCACTGGCCCCGAGGGAGAGTCCGAGGACGATCAGCAGTTCCACGCCGAGCAGCCGGCGCGTGGGCTTCGCGGTCTCCGGTGCGGTCGGGAGGGTGGTCACGGGGGCTCCAGCGTGGCGGGCGTCGCTCCGGCCGTCGGCCGACCGCCGGAGCGATCATCCTGACACAGCGGTCCGGCTACCCGACCGGCCAGGTGTGCACCGGCTCGCCGGTGCGCATGTGCTCGATGTAGCGCCTGGTCATCGCGGCGAGCGCGGCCGGGCGGTCCATCCCGTACTGCTCGCGCAGCCGGTGGAAGGTCGCGCTCTGCCAGGCCGCGCCGTTGGTGCGGCGCAGGCAGCGCTGCTCGATGATCCCCAGGTAGCGGTCCCGGTCGGCGGGCTCCACGCCCCACTCGTCCAGGCCCTGGTGGGCCATCGGCAACAGTTCGTTGAGCACCAGGTCGACGGCGGACACCGTGGTCAGCCCGCCGCCGCGGCCCGCCCGGCCCGCCCTCGGCCACTGGAACACCGCGTCGATGCCGTAGCGGGCGCCCTGCCGGAAGTTCTCGTCGGCCCGCTCGAACGGCAGCCGGGTCCAGACCGGCCGGGGCTGCTCGGCGAGCACCCGGACCAGCCCGTAGTAGAAGGCGGCGTTCGCGAGCGTGTCGGCCACCGTCGGCCCGGCCGGCAGCGCCCGGTTCTCCACCCGCAGGTGCGCGGTCCCGCCCGCGATGTCGTACACCGGCCGGTTCCAGCGGTAGATCGTGCCGTTGTGGAGCCGCATCTCGGCGAGCCGGGGCGCGCCGCCGGAGGCGAGCACCTTCAGCGGGTCCTCGTCGTCGCAGATCGGCAGCAGGGCGGGGAAGTACCGCAGGTTCTCCTCGAACAGGTCGTACGCCGAGTCCACCCAGCGCTCGCCGAACCAGGTGATCGGCCGGACGCCCTGCGCCTTGAGTTCCGCCGTACGGGTGTCACAGGCCTGCTGGAACAGCACCGGACGGGTCTCCCGCCACAGCTCCCGCCCGAACAGGAACGGCGAGTTGGCGCCGAGCGCGAGCTGCGCCCCGCAGATCGCCTGGGCCGCGTTCCACACCGAGGAGAAGCGTTCCGGGGTCACCTGAAGGTGCAGTTGCAGGGAGGTCGCGGCGGCCTCGGCCACCATGGTGATGGTCTCCAGCTGGAGGTGTTCGACGCCCTCGATGTCCAGCGCGATGTCCTCGCCGCGGGCGGCCAGGATCTGGTCGCTGAGCAGGCTGTAGCGCGGGTTGTGGGAGATCGCGTCCAGGCCGGTGTGACCGTGCTCCAGGGTCGGCAGGATCCCCACCATGACGATCCGGGCACCGGCCTCGGCGGCCCGCCGGTCGGCGTAGCGCAGCCCGGTTTCGAGCTCCTCGCGCAGATCCTCGAAGACGTGCCCGCACAGCCGGTGCGGCACGATGTTCACCTCGACGTTGAACTGGCCCAGTTCGGTCTGGAAGTCGCTGGAGCCGATCGCGCTCAGCACCTGCGCGTTGCGCAGTGCCGGCAGGCCGTCCTCGTCGGCCAGGTTGAGCTCGATCTCCAGGCCCATGACCGCCCGCGGCCGGTCGAACCGGTCCTCGCGCAGCATCCGCCCCAGCGCGTCGAGGCAGGCCTGGAGCTTGCGCCGGTACAGCTGCCGGTCCGCCAGATCAGCCCGAGTCGCCACGACCTTCTCGCCCACGGTCCCCTCCTCCTGAGACACCGGCCGACCCGACCGTGCAAGCATCATGCCCACCTCGAAGATCGATACCCGAATGCTCGTACTGGCTTGCAATGCAAGGAAACTGACGGATATTCAGCAGATCTGCCGACTTGCCCGGCGCCACCGCCTGTGATAAACAGGTCACCCTGCGCACCTGTTCGATAGAATTCGCACTGCGCTCCGGCCGGCCCGCTCCGCCTCGAAACCCTCGTCGACGGCGGCGACCGCGCCGGCACCGCGATCATGCACAACCGGACACGGCCAGGTCCCGTCACCGATGACACGCCGCGCCACGCCGGTATGCCGCACTCGCACGCCGATCTCGCACGGAGAGGCGGACCCCGCCATGACTCTGCAGACCCCCCAGCCCCCGCCGAGCGCCCTGCGCGCCGTCCTGGCCGCACTCGACTCGGAGACCGCGCTGCGCCAACCCGCCGCCGCAGCACTGCGCCATCCGGTCGGCCCGCTGCTCCCCGCGCACCCGCTCGCCGTCCACGTCCTGGACGGGCCGCGCCCGGAGCTGCGCGCCGCCCGCCGGACGGGCTGGCGATTCCTGATCAAGGACGGCGCCGAGGTCGCCGCCGCCGCGGAGGTCGTCCAGGCCGTCGAGGGCCACACCTTCTCGCACTTCACCGCCGGCCCCTACCTCGACTCGACGGTCCGGGCGCTGCGCCAGGCCTGGCAGCTCGCCCAGGGCTCCCGGTCCCGCCAGCAGCCCCGGCTGCTGACCTTCCCCGGGCAGTACGCGACGGCACTGTGGCTGCACGGCCCCGACGCCGACCCGGCCGCCGACCAGCTGATCCCGCTGGCCCCGGCCCCGCTCGGCGTCACCGCGCACCGCGCCTACCCGGCCGGCGAGCTGCTGCCGCTGCTCGCCCGGGCACCGCTCGCCAAGCCACTGCTGCTCGGCTCCTCCTGAGCCGACCCCACGCCGCCGGGCCGCCGGGCCACCACCCGGCGGCCCGGCAGCGTGCGCGTCGCCCTCGCCCGCCCGAACCACCCGGACGGGCCATCCGCCCTGACCTCCTCGGGCCATGCCGCAGCTGACCCATCGGTGCGCCGTTTCCCGCCGGACCCGCCTGAACGGGTGATCTCTACCCGGGAGTTGTGGCGCATGTCACGAAATCCCTGCGCGCGCGACCGTAGATGCCGACACTGGGAACCAGCGTGGAAGGACCACCTGTCCTACCCACTTGAGCGCCGGTCCACACCTGGTCGGCGCGCGGACAGGATCCGGCTACCGCGGCGGCTCCCGACGGCTCCGCCGGCGGCCGCACCACGGGGGAGGATCGCAGAGCGAAGCGAGGGTACGTATGTGCCAGCACCGTCCTGAGTGCCCGTCGGCCGAGTCCGAGGACCGCGAGGCGGCCGTCACGGTGGCCTGCCACCCGGAGCAGGGCTGGAGCCTGCTCTGCAACGGCGTCGTGCTGTTCGAGGACACCGGAGAGCTGCTGCCCGACGGCCGGGTGATCGCGCCGCGCCGCCCCGTCGCCCGCGCGGCCTGACCGCACCGGCGGGGCAGCCGCCGAACGACGACAACGGGCAGGGGCCCGACGGTACGTGCCGTCGGGGCCCTGCCGTACGTCCGGTCCGGATCAGACGCCGTACTCCTCCAGCGGCGGGCAGGAGCAGACCAGGTTGCGGTCGCCGTACGCGCCGTCGATCCGGCTGACCGGCGGCCAGTACTTGTCCGCCGGGTTCACGCCCGCCGGGAAGACCGCCTCCTGCCGCGAGTAGCCGTGCGCCCAGTCGCCGGCCAGCTCGGCGGCGGTGTGCGGGGCGTTGCGCAGCGGGTTGTCCGCGGCCGCCCACTCGCCCGAGCCGACCTTGTCGATCTCGGCCCGGATCTCGATCATCGCGTCGCAGAACCGGTCGATCTCGTGCAGGTCCTCGGACTCGGTCGGCTCGATCATCAGCGTGCCGGCCACCGGGAAGGACATCGTCGGCGCGTGGAAGCCGTAGTCGATCAGGCGCTTGGCGATGTCGTCCACCGTCACGCCCGTCTCCTTGGTCAGCGGGCGCAGGTCGATGATGCACTCGTGCGCGACCAGCCCGCCGGGGCCGGTGTAGAGCACCGGGAAGTGCGGTGCCAGCCGCTTGGCGATGTAGTTGGCGTTCAGCACCGCGACCTGGGTCGCGCGCTTGAGGCCCTCGCCGCCCATCAGCCGGACGTACGCCCAGGAGATCGGCAGGATGGCCGCCGAGCCCCACGGCGCCGCCGAGATCGGGCCGACCCCGGTGGCCGGACCGGCCTCCGGCTGCAGCGGGTGGTTCGGCAGGTACGGCGCCAGGTGGGCGCGCACCGCGACCGGGCCGACGCCCGGGCCGCCGCCGCCGTGCGGGATGCAGAAGGTCTTGTGCAGGTTCAGGTGCGAGACGTCCGCGCCGAACTTGCCCGGCTTGGCGAGGCCGACCAGGGCGTTCAGGTTGGCGCCGTCCACGTACACCTGGCCGCCGGCCTCGTGCACCAGGGCGCAGATGTCGGTGATCTGGGTCTCGTACACGCCATGGGTGGACGGGTAGGTGACCATCAGCACGGAGAGGCTGTCCCGGTGCTGCTCGATCTTGGCCTTCAGGTCCTCGACGTCCACGTCACCGTCGACCAGGGTCTTCACCACGACCACGCGCATGCCGGCCATCACCGCGGAGGCCGCGTTGGTGCCGTGCGCGGAGGACGGGATCAGGCAGACGTCGCGCTGGGTGTCGCCGTTGGCGTGGTGGTAGGCGCGGACGGCCAGCAGGCCGGCCAGCTCGCCCTGCGAGCCCGCGTTCGGCTGGATCGAGACGGCGTCGTAGCCGGTCACCTCGACCAGCTGGCGCTCCAGCTCGCGGATCAGGCTGAGGTAGCCCTGGGCCTGCTCGATCGGCGCGAAGGGGTGCAGCTGGCCGAACTCCGGCCAGGTGACGGCCTCCATCTCGGTGGTCGCGTTGAGCTTCATGGTGCAGGAGCCCAGCGGGATCATGCCGCGGTCCAGCGCGTAGTCCCGGTCCGACAGGCGGCGCAGGTAGCGCAGCATGGCGGTCTCCGAGCGGTGGCTGTGGAAGACCGGGTGGGTCAGGTACTCGTCCTGGCGCAGCAGCGCGGCCGGCAGCGCGTCGGCGCCCTCGGCGACCTCGACCGCGGGGACGCCGAACGCGGCCCAGACGGCGGCGAGGTGCTCGCGGGTGGTGGTCTCGTCGGTGGAGACCGAGATCCGGTCCGCGCCGTCCTGGTGGACGTTGACGCCGTTGGCGCGGGCGGCGGCCGCGATCTCGGCGGCACGGCCCGGGACGACGGCGGTGACGGTGTCGAAGAACTCGCCGTGCAGCAGCTCGACGCCGCCGGCCCGCAGGCCCTCGGCGAGGGCGGCCGCGTAGCGGTGGGTGCGGCGGGCGATGTCGGCCAGGCCGTCCGGACCGTGGTAGACGGCGTACATCGAGGCCATGACGGCGAGCAGCACCTGGGCGGTGCAGATGTTGCTGGTGGCCTTCTCGCGGCGGATGTGCTGCTCGCGCGTCTGCAGCGCCAGGCGGTAGGCGCGGTTGCCGTCGGCGTCGACCGAGACGCCGACCAGGCGGCCGGGCAGCGAGCGGGCGTACTCGGCGCGCACCGACAGGTAGCCGGCGTGCGGGCCGCCGAAGCCCATCGGCACGCCGAAGCGCTGCGAGGTGCCGCAGGCGATGTCGGCGCCGAGCGAGCCCGGCGAGGCGAGCAGGGTCAGCGCCAGCAGGTCTGCGGCGACCGCGACGATCGCTCCGAGGCCGTGCGCCTGCTCGATGACCGGGGTGAGGTCGCGGACCACACCGGTGGCGCCCGGGTACTGGAGCAGCACGCCGAAGACGCCGCGCTCGGCGATCTCGGCCGGGATGCCCTCGGACAGGTCGGCGACGACGACCTCGACACCGGTCGGCACCGCGCGGGTGTTGATCACCGCGGTGGTCTGCGGCAGGGTCTCGGCGTCGACTAGGAAGACGCCGCCCTTGACCTTGGTGACGCGGCGGGCGAGCGCCATCGCCTCGGCGGCCGCCGTGCCCTCGTCGAGCAGCGAGGAGCCGGAGGTCGGCAGGCCGGTCAGGTCGGAGACCAGGGTCTGGAAGTTGAGCAGCGCCTCCAGGCGGCCCTGGGAGATCTCCGGCTGGTACGGCGTGTAGGCGGTGTACCAGGCCGGGTTCTCCATGACGTTGCGCAGGATCACCGGCGGGGTGAAGGTGCCGTAGTAGCCCAGGCCGATCATCGGCTGGAGCACCTGGTTGCGGCTCGCCAGCTCGCGCAGTTCGGCGAGCACCTGCGCCTCGCTGCGGCCGCCGGGCAGGTCCAGGCCGGTGATGGAGCGGATCGCCTCGGGAACGGCGGTGGCGGCGAGTTCGTCCAGCGAGCCGTAGCCGATGGACGCCAGCATCTTCTGCTGCGCGGCGTCGTCGGGGCCGATGTGGCGGTTCTCGAAGGGGCTGGCCAGCTCAAGCTCGGTGAGGGTCGAGGCGCCGGTGGGGCGTCCCGCGTTCGGCTGGGCGTTCATGGTGGTCGAGGCCTCCTGGTCACGGACCGGCGGGGGTGCGCACGCCGACCGGCCGGAGCCGCTGCGGACAGCGGCTCGACCCGGGCGGGCGAACCCGACAGGCCTCCCCCTCTGTCATCGGGACCTGAGAGCTTCACCCGCACGGCGCGCTGTGGGCACGCCGCCGGCTTGCACCGTCGGTGAGGGTGGTGCCCGTCGGCTCCCTGCCGACGGTCCTGCCCTGCTTTCCAGAGTGACCTACCCCACACGGTACGGATGCCTGAGAGATTCCGGGGAGGAGTTGCTCCTTCGGCGCCCCGACCAGCGCTTTCCGTGGCCGGGGACTCTCCCGAGCGGGCTCGGCGGTCGCCGCCCAGGGTACCAGCGGCAGGCCCCCTGATCACGGTCGCGTCGGGTCGCTCGGGGTCTACGCGCGTCCCCCGGACGGTCCAGCCCGGAGCCCGTCCGGCGCACCCCGGTCGCGCCCGTCCGATTCATGGCCTTTGGTGTGAAGTGGCAGGCGGAACGGGTGCTCCGGCCACGGTCCTGCGGGAGTTCCGCAGGCGCAGCGCACTGGAGGAAAGAGTGCAAACCGATATCGATCCCCGGGACCTCATCGGCCACAAGGCGGTCGACCGCAACGGAGACAAGATCGGCACGGTCGACGAGGTCTACCTGGACGACGCCACCGGCCAGCCGGAGTGGGCAGCCGTCCGGACCGGCATCTTCGGCCGGGACGCCTTCGTCCCGCTCACCACCAGCGAGTTCTCCGGCGACGAGCTCCGGGTGCCGTACGACAAGTCGCTGGTGAAGGAGTCGCCGGACTTCGGCGTCGGCCAGCACCTGTCGCCCGCCCAGGAGCTCCAGCTCTACCGCTACTACGGCCTGGACACCCCGGCGAACGGCCGCCCGGTCGGTCGGGACGGTGACCGGCCCGTCAGTCGTGAGGGTGACCGGCCGGCCGGCCGCGAGAGTGACCGCCCGGTCGGCCGGGACGGCGACCGACCCGCGCGCCCCGACCTCGACTTCGGCACCACCTCGGCGCCCGAGCCCGTGAAGCCCATCGCCTTCCACTCCCTCGACCCCGCCCCGACCACCACCCCTGCCGACCCCACCGGCACCGCGACGGAGGTCAGCGTGCGGACCCTCAACACCCCCGCACCCGCGGCCGCCCCCACGACGACCGAGCCCAAGCCGCAACCCGCCCCGATCGTGACGACCACCGCGACCACGAACTCGGCCGTGGCCCCGCCGGCCTCGGAGCGCTCGACCGGTCCGGCCCCGTCGTCCCCCAACGGCCCGGTGGAGATCACCTGCCGCGAGGAGCGCCTGGACATCACCACGGACTGGCACATCGTGGGCACCGCGAAGCTGCGCAAGTACGTGACCAGCGAGCAGGTCGAGCGCCGCGTCCCGGTGGTCCGCGAGCGCGTCCGGGTGGAGCGGATGCCGGTGAGCGAGGCCGAGCGCGCCTCGCTCACCGAGAAGGAGATCGCCGAGGCGGTGGAGGAGGTCACCCTGCGCGAGGAGCGCCCGGTGGTCCGCAAGTACCTCACCCCGATCGAGCGGGTCCGCCTGGTGGTGGAGCGCTACACCGCCGAGGAGGTGATCCGGGACGAGCTGCGCCGCGAGCACGTCGAGATCCACGACAACACCGCCGCCGCCCCGGCGACCCCGGTGGCCACGCCGGCGGCCGAGGCCCCCCGCCCGGCCGTGCTGCGCCCGTTCGCCTGACCCCTCGCCCCAGGGCCCCGGACCCATCGGTCCGGGGCCCTCGGCATGCCTCGTCCCGGTCGCCGCCCGGCCGGAATCCTTCGATTTTGCCAAAGCGTCACCAATGGATATTTGACACTCTGAAGTATCTCCCGGCATGGTTACTTCAGTTCATTCACTATGTACGGGAGGAAGCAACCGTGAGTGAGGCACCACAGCCCACCACCGCGGCCGAGAAGCAGAGCAGCGCCCGGGTCCTGCCGGCCCTCATCCTGGCGATGCTGTCGTTCAGCGTGGTGCAGACCGCGGTCGTCCCGATCCTGCCCTCGCTGGCCAAGGAACTGAGCGTCTCCGCGTCCAGCGTCACCTGGCTCATGACCGCCAACCTGCTCTCCGCCGCCGTGCTGACTCCCCTGCTGGGCCGCTTCGGCGACCTCCGGGGCCGTAAGCCGATGCTGCTGATCTCGCTGGCCGGTCTGGTCGCCGGCTCGGCACTGGCGGTCAGCACCCACTCCTTCACCTGGCTGGTCGTCGCCCGCGTCCTTCAGGGCGCCGGCGGTGGCGTGCTCCCGCTGGCGATCAGCATCGTCCGCGACGAGCTGCCCAAGCAGAAGGTGACCGGCGGCGTCGCCGCCATCAGTGCCTCGATGGGTGTCGGCTCCGGCCTCGGCCTGGTCGCGACCGGTCTCCTGCTGGAGCACTGGAGCTACAAGTCGATCTTCTGGATGGGCCTGGTCTTCGGCCTGATCGCGGTCGCCCTGGTCGCGTTCCGCGTCCCGTCCGACCCGGTCACCGACAAGGAGGGCGGCGCCGACCCGCTCGGCGCCCTCACCCTGGCCGGCTGGCTCTCCGCGCTGCTCGTCGCGGTCAGCCAGGGCAACCACTGGGGCTGGACCTCGACCAAGACCCTCGGCCTGTTCGCCGTGGCCGCCGTCGTCGCCCTGATCTGGGGGGTCATCGAGACCAAGGTCGCGCACCCCCTGGTGGACATGAAGATGATGTCCCGTCCGGCCGTCGCCTTCACCAACCTGGCCGGCCTGCTGATCGGCTTCGGCATGTACGGCTCGTTCATGGTGATCAGCAACTTCGCCCAGACCCCGGAGAAGCTCACCCACTACGGCTTCACCGCGACCGTCCTGCACGCCGGTCTGCTGCTGCTGCCGTCCGCGATCGGCTCGATGGTGGCGGCTCCGGTCGGCGCGATGCTGATCGCCCGCCGCGGCCCGCGCCTGCCGCTGGTCCTCGGTGGCGTCCTGGGTGCCGTCGCGATGGCCTACCTGGCCGTGCGGCACAGCCACGAGGGCGACATCTACACCTCCTCGGCGATCTTCGGCCTCGGCATCGGCCTGGCGTTCTCCGCGATGCCGGCCTACATCAACGGCGCCGTCCCGGTGGAGCAGAGCGGCATCGCCAACGGCATGAACGCCGTGCTGCGCACCGTCGGTGGCGCGATCGGCACCGCCGTGATGGCCGCCATCCTGACCGGCGACACCATGAAGCTGCCGCCGCAGATCCCGCTGCTGCTGCCCACGCTGGACGCCTACAAGCACGCGTTCTGGGCCGCGGCCGTCGTCTGCGCCGTCGCCGGCGTCGTCCCGTTCCTGATCCGCGGCGTCAAGCCGGCCGCCACCGTCGTCGCCTCGGGCGGGACGGCCGAGCGGAACTCCAGCCCCGAGCTGGCCAAGACCGACGCCTGACCAGGCGTCCGGCCGCCGCGCTCCGGGACAGGGCGCGGCGGCCCGGCCTTCGGACGGTCGCGAGGGCATCACGACCGCACGAAGTCCGGCACGGTATGCGGCCCCGACCGGTACTCCCCCCCCCACCGGTCGGGGCCGCTTCGCGTTTCACACCCCCGGCGCCCCCGTCTCCCCCGGCGCCCCCGTCTCCCCCGGCGTCTCCCTCTCCCCGGGCGCCCCCGTCTCCTCCGGCGCCTCCCTCTCCCCGGGCGCCCCCATCTCCTCCGGCCCCTCGGCCCCCCACAGCGGCAGCGGACGGGCCGGTTCCAGCGCCGGATCGTCCACCGCGAAGGTCCGGATGCGCCCCGGCCCGCTCCACGGCGTCTCGAACCGCACGGTGACCCGCCCGACACCGCTGCCCTGCACCCACCCGGGCCCCAGCTCGGTATGGCGGACGTCCTGCCCGGGCATCCAGCGGCGCGGCGCGACCGCCTCCGGTTCCTCCTCGGCCGTCTCGACCTCCGCCTCCGCGTGCTCGGCCGCCTCCTCCCGCAGGGCCTGCGCGAACAAGTCCTCCTGGGTGTAGTCGGCCAGCTGGGCGACCCCCACCCCGAGCAGCCGCACCCCGCCGGTGATGTCCACCTGGGAGGCCAGCCGACGCGCCGTCTCGATGACCACCGCCTCGTCGTCGGTGGGCCCGCGCAGCGTCTCCGAACGGGTCAGCGTCGAGAAGTCGAACCTCCGGACCTTGAGCACCACCGTCCGCCCCGAGCGCCCGGCCGCGCGCAGCCGCCGCACGCACCGGGCGGCCAGCACCTCCACCTCGCGCAGCACCCGCTCCCGGTCGGCGAGGTCCACCTCGAAGGTGTCCTCCACCGAGACCGACTTGGCGTCCTGGTCGGCCACCACCGGCCGGTCGTCCAGCCCTATCGACATCTGGTGCACACCCGCGCCGTGCGCCCGCCCGAGCAGCTGCACCAGTTCGCCCTCCCCCGCCTCGGCGAGGTCCGCCACGGTGTTCAGTCCGGCCCGCCGCAGCACCTGTTCGGTGGCCGGCCCGATCCCGGGCAGCGCCCGGACCGGCATCGGGCCGAGCACGGCCCGTTCCTGCCCGGGTTCGATCAGCACCAGCCCGTCCGGTTTGGCCTGCTCGGAGGCGATCTTCGCCATCAGCTTGGATCCGGCCGCCCCAACCGACCCGGTCAGCCCGGTGCGCCGCTGGATGTCCGCCCGCAGGTCCTCCGCCAGGGCGAGCACCAGCCGCTCCCCGGTCTCGTGGTCGGACTCCGCCAGCACCGGACCGTAGGGGCCGGCCTCCAGGTCGACGAAGGCCTCGTCCAGGCTGAGCGGCTGCACCAGCGGCGACAGCTCGCGCAGCAGACCCATCACGAGCTCGCTGACCTGCCTGTAGGCCTCGAACCGGCCGCTCAGAAAGGCCGCGTTGGGGCAGAGCCGGCGCGCCTGCGCCATCGGCATCGCCGAGTGCACCCCGAACCTCCGCGCCTCGTACGAGGCGGTGGAGACCACCCCGCGCCCGCCGAGCCCGCCGACGACCACCGGTTTGCCGCGCAGGCTCGGCTTGGCCGCCTGCTCCACCGCCGCGAAGAAGGCGTCCATGTCGAGGTGGATGATGCTCGGCAGTGATCGCACCCGCCGATCATCCCGCAGGGGTCCGACAATGCGTACGAACCCGGGCAGGCCCTAGCGCTGCGCGGCGTCCGCCAGCGCCTTCGGGATGCCGTCCTCCCGGGGGCCGAGGAACAGCGGGTCCGGCCGCAGCCAGGCGTTGACCGCCGCCTTGCCCGCCCCGGGGATCTCCCGCAGCCCGCCGTACAGCCAAGTGCCGTCGTGCGGTTCCGGCACCCCGACCGCGTACGCGTCGATGCCCGCCGCCTCGCACAGGGCCAGCGCCCGGCGGACGTGGAAGTCCTGGCTGACCAGCACCGCCCGCTCCACCCCGAAGACCCGCCGGGCCCGGGTGCAGGAGTTCCAGGTGTCGAAGCCCGCGTAGTCGCCCACCACCCGGACCGCCGGCACCCCGTGCTCGATCAGGTACGTCCGCATCGCGTCCGGCTCGTCGTAGCTGTCCCGGCCGTTGTCGCCGGTCACCAGGATCGCCTGCACCTTCCCCGCCCGGTACAGGTCCAGCGCCGCGCTCAGCCGGTGCTCCAGGTACGGCGACGGCTTGCCCTGGTCCAGCCCGGCGCCGAAGACCACCGCGACCGGCGCGGACGGCACGCCGGCCACCGTGCCGACCCGGTCCCCGGCCGAGCACCACAGCCACGCGCTCGGCACCAGCGCCAGCGAGCAGAGCACCGTCGCCGTCTGGAAGGCCCTGCGCTGCACGGACCGCCGCCGAAACCGGACCTTCAGCAGCCCGCCCCGACGCCGCAGCAGACCCGCTATCCCGGTGCCGAACCCCACGTGTCCTCCCTCGATCGCCTCACCAGGCGCAACGACGAGGGGGGGGGGGGGGGGGGGGGGGGGGGGGGGGGGGGGGGGGGGGGGGGGGGGGGTGGGGGGGGGGGTGGTGGGGGTGGGTATG
>NZ_JBWKEQ010000015.1:159167-165443 GCF_056435365.1 Kitasatospora sp. NPDC043949
TCTCCCCCCCCCCCCCCCCCCCCCCCCCCCCCCCCCCCCCCCCCACCCCCCCCCACCCACCCCCCCCCCCCCCCCCCCCCCCCCCCCCCCCCCCCCCCCGGCCTCGTCAGTTCTGCGTTCAGACCGCCCGGTTGCGCCGCTGGGCCAGCTCGTCGGACGGGTCGTGGCCGACCAGCGTCTCGCCGGTGTCGGTGCGCTCCGCGTGCAGCCGCCCGAGCGTCAGCTCCAGCTCCCGCCAGACCGCTCCGACCGCGATGCCGAACACGCCCTGACCGCCCTTCAGCAGGTCCACCACCTGCTGCGGTGTGGTGCACTCGTACACCGTCGCGCCGTCGCACATCAGCGTCATCCCGGCCAGGTCGCCCTGCTCGGCCGCCTGCAGATGGGCGACCGCCACCCGGATGTTCTGCAGCGAGACGCCCGCGTCGAGCAGCCGCTTCACGATCTTCAGCAGCAGGATGTCGCGGAAGCTGTAGAGCCGCTGGCTGGTGGCCGGGTACGCCGAACGGACGCTGGGCTCCAGCAGTCCGGTCCGGGCCCAGTAGTCCAGCTGGCGGTACGTGATGCCGGCCGCCGCGCAGGCCGTCGGACCGCGGTAGCCGATCAGTTCGGACGTCGGGGCCAGCCGCTCGATGGCGGGCTGACCGGGCTGCACGGCCGGGAACCTGCCCACCCGGGGCAGGTCCGTCACGGTGCGAGCGGTGCGCGGCAGGTGCACGGCACACAGGCCTCCCACGGCCGTGTCATCGCCGGTGCTGCTCATGCCTGCCTCCGTCCACTGGTGCTGCGGGCAACCCGAACTGCGGGCATCGGTCACCCGGACAGCCACTCCTGACGGTAGGCAGTCCCCTATGACCCGTCAACGATCGCCACGCCGGGCCAGCCAAACCACATCACTCAGGAGAGTGGTTTTTCGTGCCCCTAGTGTGGGTAGGTCGACGGTTTTTGGCAAAACGGCAAGCCAAACAACGGCCTGACCTGTAGGGAAATCCGGTTCGCACTACTGCGGACCGCTGCCCCCGAAGTCCTCGGGCGACACCTGGTCGAGGAACTCGCGGAACTTCTCGACCTCGTCCTCCTGCTCGTCCGGGATCGCGATGCCCGCCTCGGCGAGCACCTCCTCGCTCCCGTAGATCGGCGTGCCGGTGCGCAGGGCCAGCGCTATCGCGTCGGACGGCCGGGCGCTCACCTCGACCCCGCCGGTGAAGACCAGCTCGGCGTAGAAGACGCCCTCCCGCAGGTCGGTGATCCGGACCTCGGTGAGCTGCTGCCCGAGCGCCTCCAGGACGTCCTTGAACAGGTCGTGCGTCAGCGGGCGGACCGGCGTCATGCCCTGCTGGGCGAAGGCGATCGCGGTCGCCTCGCCGGGACCGATCCAGATCGGCAGGTACCGATCGCCCCCGACCTCCCGCAGCAGCACGATCGGCTGGTTGGAAGGCATCTCCACTCGGACACCCACGACGTCGAGCTCATTCACACAGGCAACCCTATGGCTCAGGCCCCGGATATGAAAGCGCAGGGCCGACGCCGCTGGTCAGCGCGGTGCACGCCGACCGCCCGGGGTCTGGACGGCCACCCCGCAGGAGCCCCGCGGGAATCCCACGGGGACGCTATCCGCGGCTGCGCAGACCGGCCTGGACCATCGCCGCGTGCAGCCGCACGGACAGTGTCGCCAGCTCCCGCGCGGTGGCCTCGGCATGGGCCCTGGTCTGCGGGTTCCGGTGCCGGCGCAGTGGCGCCACCACCTGTTCCACCAGCGCGATCTCCCGATCCGCCGCGGCCTTCATGGCCCGCAGGTGCCGCGGTTCCAGCCCGTACCGGCCGAGTTCCGCGACCAGCCGGGCCACCTGCAGCGCCTCGCCGTCGTACCCGCCGTCCGGACCGGGCGCGACCAGACCGTAGGACTCCCATTCGGACAGCTCGCGCTCACCGGACTCGGCGGCCGCCAGCAGTTCGGCACGCCCCAGCCGGACTCCGGACGGGACGTCGGCCGAGGCCCCCAGCTCCCGGTCCGCTTCCTCCACCGGCCCGGGTCGGGTGTCGGCGGAGGGCGGCAGCGCGGGCGGTGCCTCACCGCGCTCGATGGCGTCCAGGTGCTCGCGGATCACCCGCAGCGGCAGGTAGTGGTCACGCTGCATCCGCAGGACGTAGGCCAGCCGCTCGACGTCGGCCGGGCTGAACTTGCGGTACCCCGAGGGCGTGCGCTGCGGCTCGACCAGCCCCTCCGCCTCCAGGAACCTGATCTTGGAGATGGTGACCTCGGGGAAGTCGTCGCGCAGGAAGGTCAACACCGCGCCGATGCTCAGCAGCTCGTCACCGCCGCGCCGCCGCCCACCCGGCCGGTCCGGGCGGACCGGCTGCCTGGGGCCCGCGACCACCCCGCGCGCGCCGCGGTCCGCGTGCGGACCGGACGATGCGGGGGTGGCCGCCCCGAGAGAAGATGAAGGGGTATTCGTACTCACTCGGGCTCCTACCGACGTTGGGTTCAGTACCCCCGGTTGTGGCCGGCGAAGAACACCAGCCGGTACTTCCCGATCTGCACCTCGTCACCGTTGTTCAGCGACACCTCGTCGATCCGCTCCCGGTTGACGTAGGTGCCGTTGAGGCTGCCGACGTCCGCGACGCTGAACCCGGCCTGCGTCCGACGGAACTCCACGTGGCGCCGCGAGACCGTGACGTCGTCCAGGAAGATGTCGCCCTGCGGGTGACGGCCGGCCGTGGTGACGTCCGAGTCCAGCAGGAAGCGGCTGCCCGAGTTCGGACCGCGCTGGACGATCAGCAGGGCCGAGCCCGGCGGCAGCGCGTCGATCGCCGACAGCACCTCGGCCGACAGGGCCGGCGTCGCGCCGGTGCCGGTCGTGGTGTTGGGGTCGTACGACTCCAGGCCGGAGATGGAGATGGTCGACGTGGTCTCCGCCGCCCCCTCCGGAAGCAGGCCACCGCGCAGGGCCGTACCGCAGTTGGAGCAGAACCGGGCCGATGACGGGTTCTGGTTGCCGCACCTGGGGCACGGAGTGGGGCCAGCCATGTTCACAGCCTCCTGGCGCGGCACACCCGACGGGTTGTGCCCGGCGTACGGATCGGGGGCAAACCCTCCACCAGAGGTTGAGGGTCCTGACTGGAAACCTATGCGCGGGTCGCCGGAAGGGTCAACCGACGCGCCGTAGCCCACCGGATTCCCTGCGTACTGGGCGGCGGCGCCGTCCCGGAACAGCTGCTGCTCGGCGTACGGCGCCCCCTCTGGAGCGGGGCGCATGCCCGGCACGGCGGCCTCGTCCTCGGGCCGGCGGTGCCGCGCGGTCGGCGCCTCGACGGAGGCCGCGCCACGGCCCTTGTTACGACCGAACAACTTCGAGAAGAAACTCACGGGCGAATCCCCTTGCGTGTGACAGACCCGCCCGCGGGGCAGGGTGAGAACCTCGGACAGACTGCGGGCCCGGTTGCGGATCGGGCCTGCTGGAGTGGTACTCCGACGGTTGGTACTGCTGTTGGTGCTCCGGTGCGTGCTGGTACGACCCAGTCTCGCCCACGCGACGGCGGCGCCCCGCACCGGGTGCCGCCCGCAGGTGACGGGCCGTTCGTCGGGCGCCCCGTCACTTCGAAGCCGGCTTGGCGTACTGCGGCGTCTTCAGATCCACGAGGGCGTCCACGACCACCTTCTGCTGCTGGGTGATCGTCGCCCGCGCCTGGTGACTCTCCAGAGTACGGACGACACCCCCCGGGATGTTCAGCGCGGGTGTCAGATCCTGCGGGTTCCCCACGACGGTGAACCGATAGGGCTGCGAGACCTTCTTCCCGTCGATCTGCACCCCGCCGCCCGACACGTCGGTGAAGTAGGTGTTGACCACCACGCGCACATCGTTGATCTGAATCGCCTCCGCCCCTGCCGCTCGAAGTTCTTGCAGGGTGTCCAGCAGCATATCTGCCTTCACCTGCCCTTGGGGATCATCGACCGTGAGTACGATGCCCGGACCAGTGGCTTTGACGGTACCGGCGAGCACGCCGAGCTCCGTCGCCTTCTTCCTGGTCTGCTCCTGGGCCTCCTTGGCCTGGTTGGAACTGTTCTCCAACTTGGCCAGGGACTGCTCCAACTCCGCCTTCTCCTGCTGAAGACGCTGCTGACGGCTGTCCAGTTCGTCGAGGATGCGCACCAGGTCCTCCTGGCGGGCCCCGCGGAGCTGGCTGTGGTGGTCGTTGGTCGACCGCACCTGGATCGCCAGCCCCAGACCGAGCGAGAACAGCAGCAGCGCCACCACCAGCTGCCCGCGCGACATCCGCGGCGGCCACAGGGCTGCCTTGAGGCGCCGCCGTCCCGCACCGCGGTCCAGGGCGGCCGGCTCCACCACGGGCTCAGGCTCGGGCTCAGACGCAGGCTCGGGCGCAGGCGCTGCGGCCTTCGCGAGCCGCACCGCGGGCGTGGGCGCCGCCTCCGCATCAAGCTCAGGCTTAGCGTCAGACTTCGCCGCAGCCTGTTCCTCGGGCTCCCCCACCGCCGCCACGGGCCCCTCGGCCCTCCCCGGCTCCTCGGCCGGTTCGGCGCGCTGGACCTCCCCGGCCCCGTCCACCGGCTCGACCGGGCCCGCCTCGGCCGCCGACTCCGGCCCCGGCGCCTCGGCAGCCCGCTCCGACGCCTTCCCGCCGCCGTCCGCGTGCTCCTCCGCCGCCCCGCGGCCCGGCTCAGGCGCGGAAGACATGGCGCCGAATCGCGGCCGCGTTGGAGAAGATGCGGATGCCGAGGACGACGACCACACCCGTGGACAGCTGCGAGCCGACGCCCAGCTGGTCACCGAGGAAGACGATCAGTGCCGCGACCACCACGTTCGACAGGAACGAGACGATGAACACCTTGTCGTTGAAGATCCCGTCCAGCATCGCCCGGACGCCGCCGAACACGGCATCCAGCGCCGCCACCACCGCGATCGGCAGGTACGGCACGACGGCGTCCGGCACCTCGGGCTGGACGAAGAGTCCGACGACCACCCCGATCACGAGACCCAGTACGGCAATCACGGTCTAGCTGCTCCTGTCCCTGCGGACGACGACCCGGTCGGGGCCGTCGTGGACGAGTGGGCTGTCGTGGTCTTCGCGGACCCGCTCGGCGTACGCCGACCGGTGCTGCCCGCAGACGGTGAAACGGACGCGCTCGGGCTCCCGGAGGTTCCGGCGGTGGGTGACGGCGTCGGGGGGACCGAAGCCGCCGACGGGGACGCCGGGGGCGAGGGCTCGGGCGTGACCGGCTGGGCGGTCCGCAGCGTCACGCCCACCGCGGCCGGCAGCGTCAGGCTCTTCTGCGCGGACATGGTCGACTTGATGCCGTACTTCTCCTGGAGCAGCCGCAGGTACTGCCCGGCCATGTCGTTCTCGAAGGCGGTGAGCAGCTTCGGCCCATCCCCGATCGCCTGGATGTTGTACGGCGGGACGAGCGGTCGGTTGTCCACCAGCACCGCCTCTCCCGCAGCCCGGATCGCCGAGAGCGCGGTGAGCCGCTGACCGTTGATCGCCACGGCTTCCGCACCGGATCCCCACAGGCCGTTCACCACCAACTGGAGGTCGCGGTCCCGCAGCCGGCCGCTGTTGGAGAAGCCCTGCCCGGCCCGCGGGTCGACGTTTCCCCCGCCGCCGGTCCCCGCCGCGTCCTCCAGGACCAGCTTGACGCCCGGCCCCGCGACCTCGCCCAGGCCCACCGCGCCGGTCAGACCTCCCTGGTCGCCGTCGCCCGTGGCGAGCGCCTGCTGCTGCGTGCTCTCGACCTTGCGCCGCAGGTCCTGGACCTGCTGCTGGAGGTGGTCGGCCGAGCCGTTGGTGTCGTTGATCCGGTGGATCAGCGCGTCCCGTTCCTTGGCCAGCGTCGGCTCCGCCTTGTGCGCGTTCACCGCGCCGACCGTCACCACGACCCCGACCAACGCCAGCCCGGCGGCCAGCGTGAGCAGGCCTCGGGCCGTCCTGGGTATCCGGCTGTCGTGGTCTCCGCCCCGCGCCGCGGCCGCCTCGGCGTAGCCCTCGTCGAGGCTGTGGTCCATGACGTTGGTCAGCAGGGACATCGAGGCGTCCGGGCGGTTGTACCGTCCGTTCGGGGCACTCGGCGTCGGCGTCGCTGGCATGCGGACCATCGTCCCACGTCGGCGAAGGGGCCCGCGCACACCCCTTGAGCTGCACACACGACACAAAGTGACGGATCATTGCGAACAGTGTGAAAACGGACAGCGGGGGGGGGGGGGGAGGGGGGGGGGGCGACCAGCCAGACCGGCGGGAGACCCCGGCGGGTTGGGTACCCTC
>NZ_JBWKEQ010000015.1:165453-169032 GCF_056435365.1 Kitasatospora sp. NPDC043949
TCGCCCCCGTCCCCCCCCCCCCCCCCCCCCCCCCCCCCACCCCCCACCCCCCCCCCCCCCCCCCCCCCCCCCCCCCACCCGCCCCCCCCCCCCCCCCCCCCCCCCCCCCCCCCCCGACCGTCAGGACCGTCGGACGATCAGGCCGGTGTCGTCACCTCCCGGCCCCGTCGACCACCGCCGCCCACTCGTCCAGCAGCGCCTCCGTGGCCTCGTCGTCCGGACCCTCTGCCCACAGGTGGGTGGTCGCCTCGGCCGGGTCCGGCAGCACCAGCGTCCAGCGCCCGTCCGCCTCGACGACCCGGACGCCGTCGGTGGTGTCCAGCCGCCGACTGCCGGCCGCCTCGACCACCGAGCGCATCACCATCCCCTTGGCCGCCCACGGCGTCGCCAGGTCCCGACGACGGATGTGCGCCTGCGGGATGCGCGCGTCGATCTGGCTCAGCGTGAGCTGGGTCCGCGCCACCAGGCCGACCAACCGCACGAAGGCCGCGGCCCCGTCCAGCACTCCGCTGAACTCCGGCACCACGAACCCGCCGCGCCCGTCCCCACCGAACACCGTGCCCTCGGTGGCGGCCGCCTTCGCCAGGTCGTCCGGCGTCGTCGTGGTCCAGATGACCTGGGTGCCGTGGTACGCGGCGACCTGCTCGGCGATCCGGGTCGTGGTCACCGGCAGCGCCACCTGCCCGCTGCGCCGTTCTGCCGCGACCAGGTCCAGCAGCACCAGCAACGCCCGGTCGTCGTCGATCACCCGGCCCAGTTCGTCGACGAACGCGACCCGCTCGCCGACCGGGTCGAAGCGGACGCCGAAGGCCGCCCGGGAGGAGGCCACCAGCTCACCGAGCCTGGCCAGCCCGGCCCGCCGCTCCTCCGCGTCCTCCGTCGGCCGCGCCTCGTCCAGCCCGCTGGAGACGGTGAGCGCCTCCACTCCGAGCCGTCCGAGGATGCTCGGCAGAACCAGGCCGGCGCTGCCGTGCGCGGTGTCCACGACCACCTTCAGTCCGGCCTCCCGGACCCCGGTGGTGTCGACGGCCCGCAGCAGGTTGCCCGCGTAGGAGTCGAAGACGCTGGACGGGAAGGTCAGGTCCCCGATCTCACCGGGGAAGGCCCGCCGGTACTCCTGGCGCGCGTACACGCGGTCCAGCTTGCGCTGGCCGGCCTGCGAGAGATCGGCCCCGCGCTCGTCGAAGAAGAGGATGTCCAGAGAGTCGGGCACCCCCGGCGTGGTCCGCAGGAAGATCCCGCCCGCACTCCCTCGCGCGGTGTGCTGCCGGGCCACCGGCATCGGCACGTTCTCCAGGTCGCGGACGTCTATGGCCGACGTCTGGAGCGCCGAAATCATCGCCCGTTTGAGCGCACGCGCACCACGCGAGTGGTCACGCGCAATGGTGACGGTCGCCCCCTTCTTCAGGGTCGTGGCGTACGCGCCGGCCAACCGCACGGCCAGTTCCGGGGTGATCTCGACGTTCAGGATCCCCGACACGCCACGCACGCCGAACAGGTGCTCCTGGCCGCGGGACTCCCAGATCACCGACGTGTTGACAACGGCGCCGGCCTCGATGGTCTTGAACGGATAGACCCGGACGTTCGCACCGATGATCGACTCCTCGCCGATCAGGCACTCGTCCCCGATCACCGCGCCGTCCTCGATCCGGGCGGCCCGCATCACGTCGGTGTTCTTTCCGACCACGCAGCCGCGCAGATTGCTCTGCGGCCCGATGTAGACGTTGTCGTGCACGACCGCCTTGTGGAGGAAGGCCCCGCGCTTGACCACCACGTTGCTGCCGAGCACGGTGTGCTCGCGGATCTCGACGCCGGCCTCGACCTTGGCGTAGTCCCCGATGTACAGCGGCCCGCGCAGCACGGCCTCCGGGTCCACCTCCGCGCCCTCGGCCACCCAGACGCCTGGCGAGATCTCGAACCCGTCGAGCTCGACGTCGACCTTGCCCTCCAGGACGTCCGCCTGGGCCTTGCCGTAGCTCTCGTGGGTGCCCACGTCCTCCCAGTAGCCCTCGGCGACGTAGCCGTAGACCCGCTTGCCCTCCTTCAACAATTGCGGGAAGACGTCACTCGACCAGTCGACGGACTCACCTGCCGCGACGTAGTCGAAGACCTCTGGTTCCATCACGTAGATACCGGTGTTCACAGTGTCCGAGAAGACCTGCCCCCAGGTCGGCTTCTCCAGGAAGCGCTCGACCCGTCCGTCGTCGTCCGTGATCGTGATACCGAACTCGAGGGGATTCGGCACCCTGGTGAGACAGACGGTGACCAGCGCGTTCTTGCTGCGGTGAAAGTCGATCAATTCCGAGAGGTCGAAGTCGGTCAGTGCGTCACCGGAGATCACCAGAAAGGAGTCGTCCTTCAACGCGTCCTCGGCGTTCTTGACACTCCCCGCGGTGCCTAGCGGCGTCTCCTCGTGGGCATAGGTCAGATGCATGCCCAGGTCCTCGCCGTCACCGAAGTAGTTCTTGACCAGTGAGGCCAGGAACTGGACGGTGACGACGGTGTCGGAGAGGCCGTGCCGCTTCAGCAGCCGAAGCACGTGCTCCATGATCGGCCTGTTGGCGACCGGAAGCAGCGGCTTCGGCATGCTGGAGGTCATCGGGCGGAGTCGGGTTCCTTCGCCCCCTGCCATGACAACGGCTTTCATTACGGGTGCGTCCTCCTTTGCGGTGGTGGACCTACAGAGGTCCATCAAACCGTTCCAGAGGGATCCCTACCCGGAAGGTATCGTCCGACGCACCGATACGGCGTGGGACTTCTCTCAGATCACGTCTCAGACTGCGGACGCGGAGCCCGTCGAGCCCGCACGGGTGATCCGCCGGGCCTGAACCGCGTAAAGAATACCGGCCCACCAGTACAATGTGGTCCCCCACCAGATGAAGGCCCAGCTCACCACCTCGGCCGGCCGAGCGATCCAGCTGTCCACGCTGCCGAGCAGGAGAAGCGGAAACGCGTACATCAGATTGAAGGTCGCGGCCTTCCCCAGAAAACTCACCTGAAGCGGCCCGTAACCGTGCCGGTTCAAAATGGGCAGCAGCGCGCCGATAAACACTTCCCGGGCCAGCAGAATCGCCGTCACCCACCACGGAAGAAACTCACGCCAGGTCAAACCGACCAACGTGGACAGCACGTAGAGCCGGTCGGCCAGCGGATCGAGCAGCTGCCCCACCCGGCTGACCTGCCCCCATCGCCGCGCGAGTTTCCCGTCGAGGTAGTCGCTGACACCGCTCAGCATCAGGATCAGCAGCGCCCAACCATCGTTGTTGGGGCCGTCGAAAACCGGCCAGAGAATCAGCCAGAGAAAAAGCGGAACACCGACCAGCCGGCCCATGCTGAGCAGGTTGGGGATGGTGAGGACGCGATCGGTCTGGACCCGCGTCTCCTGGACCTCCACCCGGGGGCCTCCTGTCCCGTGTGACGACAATGCACGTTGACCCTACAACAGAAAAGCCCCCGCCAGGTTCACCCGGCGGGGGCTTCTCTCGAATGATTGTTCGGCGGCGTCCTACTCTCCCACAGGGTCCCCCCTGCAGTACCATCGGCGCTGTAAGGCTTAGCTTCCGGGTTCGGAATGTAACC